>NZ_DAINNK010000002.1:46477-169407 GCF_036735925.1 Povalibacter sp. | reverse complement strand
GTGAAGTTGGCGCTGTCTCCCTTGCCGGCTTCGTCCGACAGCAGGCTCGCATCGAGAATCACCGGGATCGTGTGCCAGCGATCGTCGCCGCGTGCCCAGGAGAACAGCAGTTCATGCTCGCGCACCTGCACGCGCAGCCGCACCGGTGCGCCGGGCTGCACGGGGATCAGCGCATCAGCGATCGGGAAGGTGCAGGCGAGCGACTGATCCGCTTCGCAGCTCATGATGCCGATGTGCTTGCCGATGCGTTCGTCCCAGCTCACGTACAGGTAGTGGAACTTGTGCGCGTTGTAGTAGCAGATGAGTCCCGCCGCCTGCTGGAAGTTGTCGGGCTCGTATTCCAGTTCGGTCGTCGCCTCGAAACAGAAATGCGTCTGGCGACGCGCCACGAGCGCCTGATGAAACGGACTGCCCACAGACTCGCGACCGTAGAGCCGCAGGTGGCCGGGATGTTCGCTGAGAGAGAACAGTGCCTGCGGCTCGGGACTGCGCAGCCACTGGAAGTCGTTCGGCAAACCCTCGGCATCGAAGCGGTACTCGCGTTCGTACGTTGGTTTCGCGGATGGCGGCGGCGATGCAGACTCGACGGCGAGGCGAAACCAGCCATCACTGTCGAGAGTCAGTTTGCGCAGCGCCGTCTCGCGGCCCAGCGGACTGCGGCGGATCGAGCGCAAGGGGCGGCTGCACAGGTGAGTCATGTAAAAGGAGCCGTCCGCCGCCTGGACGATGTCGCCATGGCCCACGCGCTGCAGCTCGTCATCGGGACGATTGCGTGCCGTGACGATGTGCCGCTCCGGATGCACCTCATAAGGCCCCAGCAATGACTTCGATCGCGCCAGCGTGACGGCGTGGTCGTAGCCGGTGCCGCCTTCGGCGGTGAGCAGGTAGTAGTAGTCGCCGAAGCGATAGAGATGCGGTCCTTCGGTGAGACCCAGTTCGCTGCCTGAAAATATCCGGTGCACGGGGCCGACCAGTCGCTGCTCGCGCACCGAGAATTCCTGCAGCACGATGCCGCCGAAGCGGCTGCGATCGGGGCGATGATCCCAGACCATGTTGACGAGCCACTTGCGCCCGTCGATGTCATGAAACAGCGAAGGATCGAAGCCGCTGCTGTTGAGATACACGGGCGTCGACCACGCGCCGTCGATGCGCGGCGATGTGGTCAGGTAGTTGTGCGTGTCCTTGAAGTTGCCGTCGAAGCGCTTCACGTCCGTGAAGACCAGATGGAACAGGCCGTCGTGCCAGGTGAGGCACGGCGCCCACACGCCGCAGGAATCGGGTTCGCCGCGCATGTCGAGCAGGTCGGCGCGGTCGAGCGGCCGGGCGATCAGTTCCCAGTCGGTGAGATTGCGCGAGTGATGAATCTGGACGCCCGGGTACCACTCGAATGTCGAGGTTGCGATGTAGTAGTCGTCGCCGACGCGACAGATCGACGGATCGGGATTGAAGCCGGTAAGGATGGGATTGCGGATCACGATTACGCCATCGCGGGAGTTCAGTCGAGTATGTGTGTAAACGTTTCCAAGGTCAACGCTGTCGGTCGTGGCAGAAGGGAGGGATGAGCTTGCCGCGCAGCCGGGGAAGAATGGCCAGGCACGGCCCCTGGAAGCCGGTATCGCCCGGCGTTTTTGCCGCCATCGAACCGATCCTCGAACGTCCGCTGCGAGCTTGGACATTGCGGCCTCGACCGGAGTACGATGTAAAATCGTTTACACGAAGCGACAGGCAAAACATGGCGATAGCGCTGGGCATCGACCTGGGTACCCAGGGAGTCAAGGTCGTCGCCTATGACCTCGAGCGTCGCGCGACGGTCGGCCAGGCCGCCGCGCCGCTCGCATTGATCAGCCGCGATGACGGCAGTCGCGAGCAACTGGCGGCGTGGTGGATCGAGGCGCTGCGCTCGTGCATCGCTGCGATCGATCCGGCACTGCGGCGACAAGCGATCGCGCTGGGCGTCTCCGGTCAGCAGCATGGGTTCGTGCCGCTGGACCGGGAGGGCAGGGTACTGAGCGCCGTCAAATTGTGGTGCGACACCTCGACGGTCGCCGAGTGCGAAGAGATCACCGCGCGCGCCGGCGGCGAACGGCGCTGCATCGAGATCGCCGGCAATCCCATCCTGCCGGGCTACACCGCATCCAAGGTTCGATGGCTCGCGCGGTCCGAGCCCGAAGCCTACGCGCGGCTCGCAACGATCCTGCTGCCGCACGACTACATCAATTTCTTTCTCACCGGCGAACGTTTCACGGAATGCGGCGATGCGTCCGGCACCGGATGGTTCGACGTCCGCTCGCGGCAGTGGAGCGCGCCGATGCTTGCCGCCATCGATGCGCAGCGCGATCTCTCGGCGTGCCTGCCGGAGATCCTGGATAGCAGCAAGGTGGTGCCGCTGGCGGCGAACATTGCCGATGAACTGGATCTGCCGCGCACAGCGGTGGTGTCCGTCGGCGGCGGCGACAACATGATGGCGGCGATCGGCACCCGTGCGATTCGCGAGGGTCGGCTGACCGTCAGCCTCGGAACGTCGGGAACGTTGTTTGCGTATTCGTCGCGCCCGATCGTCGATCCCCAGGGCCGTGTCGCCGCGTTCTGTTCATCGACGGACGGCTGGCTGCCGCTCATCTGCACGATGAACTGCACGGTGGCGACGGAACAGATTCGCAAGCTCGCCGGCATCGCTGTCGCCGATGCGGATCGGCTGCTCGGCGATACCGCCGCCGGCGCCGGCGGCATCGTCACGCTGCCGTTCTACAACGGCGAACGTACGCCGAACCTGCCGCGCGCCAAGGCCGCGATGATCGGACTCGACGTTCATAACGCGACACCCGCGAACCTGCTGCGCTCCGCGATGGAAGGCGCGACCTTCGCGCTGCGCCATGGTCTCGACATTTTCCGCGAGCTCGATCTGCGCTTCGATGCGGTGTGCGTGACCGGTGGCGGCGCGGCGAGCGCAGTGTGGCGACAGATGATCGCGGATGTCTTTGCGATTCCCGTCGTCGGCCTGCGTGATCGCGAGAGCGCCGCACTCGGCGCGGCATTGCAGGCGGCGAATGCCTCTGTGCAGGCGCGTGGCAGCGCCGGGTCGCTCGCGGATCTCGTCGACGAACATCTGGCCGTCGACGACGAGCTGTGCTGCGAACCCAACGCCGAGAACGTGCGCCGCTACGAAGGTTTCTACGGCAGCTACCAGGATCATCTGGCACGGCTGCGTCCCTACTACATTCAACAGGAGCGTAGCCCATGAGCGCTGACTACTACTGCGGCGACATCGAGTTCTTCCCGGGGATCGGCCGCATTCCCTTCGAGGGGCCGCAGTCCGACAACCCGCTGGCCTTCAAGTACTACGACGCCGACCGCCGCATCGGCGATCGGACCATGCGCGAGCATCTGCGCTTCGCCGTGTGCTACTGGCACACCTTCACGGGCGCGGGCGCCGATCCATTCGGCGTGGGCACGCGCGTCTTCGGCTGGGATCGCGCTGTCGATCCGATGGACGCGGCGACGCTGCGCATGGACGCGGCGTTCGAGATGTTCACCAAGCTGGGCGTGCCTTACTACTGCTTTCACGATCGCGACATGGCGCCCGCCGGCGAAACGGTCGCGGACTCGGAGCGCAATCTCGCCAGGATGGTGGAACGCGCCGCGCGTCTGCAGCAGCAGACCGGTGTGCGCCTGCTCTGGGGCACTGCCAACCTGTTCTCGCATCCGCGCTACATGTGCGGTGCTGCCACGAATCCGGACTTCGCCGTGCTGACCCACGCTGCTGCGCAAGTGAAGGCCGCGCTCGATGCCACCGTGGCGCTCGGCGGCGAGAACTATGTGTTCTGGGGCGGGCGCGAGGGTTACTCGACGCTCCTGAACACGGACACTGCGCGCGAACTCGATCACATGGCGAAATTCCTGGCAGCCGCGCGCGACTACGGCCGGCGCATCGGTTTCAAGGGACGCTTCCTGATCGAGCCGAAGCCCATGGAGCCGATGAAGCATCAGTACGACTTCGATGCGGCCAGCGTCATCGGCTTTCTGCGCCAGTACGGACTCGACAGCGACTTCAGCCTCAACATCGAAGCGAATCACGCGACGCTGGCGGGTCACACCTTCGCGCATGAACTGCAGGTCAGCGCCAACGCGCGGCTGCTCGGCAGCATCGACGCCAATCGCGGCGATGTGCAGAACGGCTGGGATACGGACCAGTTTCCGGTCGATCTCTACGACACGACGACCGCGATGCTCGTCGTGCTGGAGCAGGGCGGCCTGGCGCCAGGCGGATTGAACTTCGATGCCAAGGCGCGGCGCGAGTCCGTCGACATGGAGGATCTGTTCATCGGCCACATCGGCGGCATGGATGGATTTGCGCGCGGACTGGAAGTGGCGCACGCATTGCTGACGAAATCGCCGCTGGCCGCGGATCGCAGGCAACGTTATGCGAGCTTCGATTCGGTGGCGGGAGTGGCGTTCGAGCGCGGCGAGCTGAGCCTGGAAGCGCTGCGCAATCTGGCCGCCGAGCACGGCGAGCCTGCGCTGACGAGCGGCAAGCAGGAGCGGTACGAGAATCTGCTGAATCAGTATCTGCTGCGGTAGGGGGGATTCTTCCTGTAGGTCAGGCTTCAGCCTGACTCCTCAGCAGGCCGGCTGAAGCCGGCCCCACAGCAAGCACAAGCAAGAAGGTCAATTACGCCGCGCCACCGAACGACGAATGACCAGTTCGTGCGGCACCAGTTCAGGCTCGGCGGTCAGCGTCACGCCTTCCTCGATGGCGTGACAGATGCGATACATCGCCTTCTCGCCGATCTCCTCGGCAGGCTGCCGCACGGTGGTGAGCGGTGGATTGACGACCTGCGAATAGCGGATGTCGTCGAAGCCGACGACGGATATATCGTCCGGTACCGACAGGCCGGTCGAGCGGATCTCGTGCAATGCGCCGATCGCCATGTCGTCGTTGGCGCACAGGATGGCGGTCGGCTTCGAGGCGTGATGCAGGAGGTTGCGGGTTGCCTTGATCGCGCCGTCGATCGTCAGCTTGCCTTCGAGCACCCAGCCGTCCTGGATCGGCAGCTTCGCGGCCTTCATGGCAGCGCGATAGCCGGCCTCGCGGTCCTTCGTCAGCAGCGACGTGTTCGTGCCCGAGATGAATGCAATGCGCTCGTGGCCGTGCGAGATGAGGAAGCGCGTCGCCTCCTTGGCGGCGGCGACGTTGTCGATGTGAACGCTCGGCAGATGACGCATCTCCGGCTGAATCGCTTCGCAGGCGATGACGATCGGCAGGGCGCGATGGCGTTCGCGGCTCAGGATCTCGACACCGGCCGGCGGCACCGTGGCCAGCAGGATCAAGCCGTCGGCCTGGCGGGACACGAGCATGCTGGTGAACTCGTCGGAGTTCATCTTGGTCTCGCTGAAGAGCACGTTGTAGCCCTTCTGCTGCGCGATCGACTGGATGCCCTTGACCACGCCGGCGAAGAAGGGATCGCCGATGGAGGGCAGCACCACCATGATGAAGTTGGTGCGGCCGCGCCGGAAATTCTGCGCCAGCGTGTTCGGCGAGAAACCCGTCGACTCGATGGCGCGGCGCACACGTTCGCGGGTTTCTTCGTTGACCCGATCCTTGTTGTTGATCGTGCGCGAAACGGTGGCGATCGAAACGCCAGCGATTTTCGCGACATCCTTGATCGATACCATGGTTGTGCCTCACACCGGTGACCGCCGGCATTCTAGCCGGAAAACATGCAGCCCGATCAGGACGGTCACCGGTGTGGCACGGCTCAGAACGCCAGGCTCAGGCTCAACCAGTAGTTCCGCGCCTTGTCCTTGTTGTTGTAGTCGTCGAGGAATGTGGGGGCCCAGATGCCGTTGCCACTCTCCGTCCAGGTGGTCTGGAATGAGGTGAAGTCTTCATCGAGCAGGTTGTTGACGCGCGCGTTCACCGAGACGTGATCGCTGAAGCGGTACTGCGCGCCCAGGTGAAGAACTTCGTAGTCCTTGTAGTAAAGCGGATTGCCCTCGCTGTCCACGCTGCCCCGGTAGCGCTTCGATCGTGCCTCCCAGATCAGTTGCGTGCTGAAGGCGGCGGTGATCGACCAGTCCAGCGTCGCGTTCCCCATGTGCTTGGCGGTGTTGGTCAGAGGCAGACCGGTCTGCGGTCCGCTGGTCTGTTCGCTGTCGGTGTAGGTGTAGTTGGCGCGCAGCGACAGCGGGTCGAGAATCCGGTAGCGGCCGGCCACTTCGACGCCGCGGATCTCGGCTTCGTCGATGTTGATGTTCTGCGCGTAGGTCGTGTAGCCGAGGTCGCCGTAGGCGCCCAGGTTGGCGCAGGGACGCACGCCGCCGGTCGCCTCGCAGCTCTGATTCGTTTCGCCGCGCGCGATCTTGTCCTTGAAGTCGTTGCGGAAGTACGTGACGTTGAAATTGTGTACGCCGCCGTCGGCGGTCCAGTAGAGCGCCACTTCCGTGTTCACGCTCGTTTCGGGCACGAGGTCCGGATTGCCCACGAAGGGTGAGGTGCCCTGGGCGCCGAATCCGGTGATGCCGTTGTACAGGTCCGTGGTCTTCGGCGTCTTGAAGCCGCTGGCAACGCCGCCCTTGATGCTCCAGTTCGGGTTGATGGTGTAGACCGCGTAGACGCGCGGGCTCACATGGTCGCCGAACACTTTGTGATCGTCATAGCGAACGCCGGCGGTGACGGTGAGCGGATCGACCGGCGTCCAGTTGTCTTCCACGAACAGCGAGTACATCTGGTGTTCCTGCACGGTGCCGGCGCCTTCGCTGCCGCCTTCCATGCCGAACACGCCGTCCTCGAGTTCACCGTCGATGTACTGGCCGCCGGTCACCAGGTGATGGCGTCCGCCGAACCCTTCCAGCAGGAAGTCGAGCTTGGCGTCGAGCGTGTACTGCGTGCTTTCCATCGTGCGCTTCGGACGCGGCAGGAACGTCTCTTCCATGATGGCGCGTCGCTGTGCCTGCGACAGGCCGGCGTAGGCGCCGGTGCCCTGGAAGATCTGCGTATGCAGCAGACGTTCGGTTGCAGTGAGCGGGAGCGTGCGCCCGTGGTTGCCGGTGTCGATGTGCGCGAGCGAAACGAAGCTGCTGCCGAATCCCCAGTCACCGCGGTGAGTCACGGACCACTGGTCGCGGGTGAATTTCTGGTCCGATGCATATCCCGCCCGCGGCTGCGCGCGCCACAGTTCGCCCAAGTTGTCGACGGTGCCGAGCGGGTACGCGGTCGTGCCGAGATTGTTGGTGAACGGCGTGTTGTCGTAGACCTGCTCGGAGGTATCGAAATCCAGGCTGACGTCCTGCCGTTCCGAGATCTTCCAGTTCAGCGTCGCGCCGTAGTATTCGTTGAGGTTGTCGGTGGTCTTGCCGCCGCCGCCGAAACCCAGCACGCGTTCGTGCGGCTGACCGGACGGGTCGGTGATGATCTCGTACTCGGGCAGCGAGGCATCGCGCTCGTAGCGCGAGCCGCGCAGCGAGAGGCCGAGCACGTCGCGGATCAGCGGGCCGGACACCGTGAGGTCGTACGTCGTATCGGCGCCGAATGCATCGTTCTCCTGCAGCGAGTGCCCGACCGTTGCCGAAGCCTGCCAGCGCTCGGACACCTTCTTCGTGATGATGTTGATCACGCCGCCGAGGGCATCGGCGCCATAGAGCGTCGAGGCCGGGCCGCGGATCACCTCGATGCGTTCGATCGCGTCGAGCGGCGGAATGTGATTGAACTGGTTGCCGCCGAAGCTGTTGGGGTAGATGTCGCCATGATTGTTCTGGCGCTTGCCGTCGATGAGGATCAGCGTGTAGTCCGAACCCATGCCGCGAATGCTGATGGTGCGCTGTCCGGTCTTGTCGGCAGTCTCGCCGACGTCCACGCCTTCCAGGTCCCGCACCGCGTCGATCAGCGTGATGTAGGGACGCTTATGCAGTTCCTCGGCGGACACGACGCTGATGCTCGCGGGCGCATCGACGATCTTCTGTTCGAAGCCGGCGGCGGTCACGACTACTTCTTCGACGATGGTGGAATCCTCGGCGCGTGCGGCGGCAGCGGCGAGTGTGAGAACCACGGCGGCGTGGACGGGCTTGCGGATGACGGTCTGGCACAACGAAACAAACGCGGACATGACAAATGGCCTCGATTTATAGGGGCGGAGATGAACGGGAAAGATGAGCGCACGCACCGGAGGCACGCGCGGCCGAGCCGGCATGCGTCCGAGGTGCTGGATCAGCGCGGAAGTGCGGTCAAGGAGCCTGGCCGAGCTGCAGCTTCAGCTGCAGGCGGGGGCTGCGATCGACGCGGACATCGCAGCCGGGAGCCGCGAGGGGAGTCGATAGACAGGAATCGATGAACGCGAAGCCTGCGAGGTTCGACCAGTCGCAGGTGTTCGATGCAGGCGCGGGTGTGTCATCGACGGGCGCTGCGAGCACGCTGGCGAACTCGCGGATGCGCTGCTTGCAGACCTTGTCGGTGCGAGACGGCTTTTCCTCGCGCTGCGAACCCCTCGAATCGACAGAGAACAACGCCGAGAACGTGGCCGGTGCGGACGCATCCGCGAAAGTTGGTTCCGCACGGCACACGCCGACCACAGCCAGCAGCACGAATGCCAGCTGAAATGCGAGCGAGAGAGGAGAAGACTTGCGGGACGACACGGCGAAAAGGTAATACAAATCATTCCTATCTGCAATTGAACTGCGGACAGGATTTGCCGCCTTGTCTCCTGGAAGAAGAGGAAGAGGAGGCCCGGCGCTTTCGCCACCAGATGACCACGCCCGTAACGCTGAGCACCACGATCATCAGTCCGGTGATGAACACAAAGATCCGATAGGGCAGGCCCCAGATGCCGGCCACGTGCAGCATGCCGAGCCAGCGCGTGATCACATCGCCCGGCTTTTCGACTTGCTGCAGCGACGCGCCGTGCAATCGTCCCGTGTTGGCATCCATCGAGACGATCAGTTCGCGGTCCTCGCCCGTCGCGGCGCGCGCATCGTTGACCATCACGGAGTAGAGGTAGGCGACGGTGCGCGGGTCATAGCTCAGCCAGTTCTCGCGCTGTATCTCGACGCCATGTCGCGCGCTCTCGGTCAGTGCCATCGGTTCGAGAAGGCGATGGGCTTCGCGCCAGTCGATTCCTGGTTCCAGCTGAATCTTCTCCGCAGCCTGCGGCAGCGCGGTGGAATACACGTCGTCGCGCATGCCGAACAGGAACTGCGTGACTGGGGTGTAGAGAGAGTTCAGGTTGAAGTAGACGCTCGACCACGCGAAGACGAACAGCGCTATCCATAGCCAGAGTCCGCCGGCGCGATGCAGGTCGTAGTTGAGCCGCCTGGGTTTCACCTGCCATGCAATTGCCCATTTCCCGAAGAACGGGCGGGCGCGGGGCAGGGTGAGATACGCGCCGACGAAACAATCCACCGTCCACAGCAGCGCAATGATTCCGAGCGCGTACTGTCCGACGACGCCCGCCACCAGCGAAGTGTGCAGATCCAGGATGAAGGGCATCAGGTTCTTCATGCCCTGCGAGAGATCGCCGAAGCGTCGGTCTCCGGTGACGTCCCCCGTCATCGGGTTCACATAGAACTCCGTGTACGGCAGGACCGCAGGCTCGCCGGTCGCGGGATCGATCTTGCCCTCGACGCGGAAGCGAAGTGCGGAACGCGGATCGGGCGGGTCGAGGCTCACGAAATCGATGGCGGCCTCGGGACGGCTGGCCGCCACCATCGCCCGCAACGAAAACGGATCGAGCGGTTCCGCGCCGGGCCTCGCCGCTGGCAGCCGATGCAGCTCAGCGGCGAAGTAGCCGTCCAGATCGCCATAGAAGGCGAGTACGGCACCGCTCAATCCGACCACGATCAGGAACGCTGCCATCGACAGGCCGGCCCATCGATGCAGCAGCACCCACAGCGAACGCGTCATGCCGATCGGATGCGCGTCAGAAGTCCATGCTGGCGGACAGCTGGTAGGTTCGTGGCGTCATGAGAAAGAAGTTGTCCAGCGTCCCGCCGTCTTCATTGAAGACATTGTTGACGCCGCCGCGAAGCACGGCGGGCCTGTCCCACAGATGGAACGCGTAGCGAAGGCCGACGTCGACGAGCGTGAACCCAGGCGCCTTGCGCGTATTGGCGTCGTCGACGTAGGTCGATCCGCGACGCGAGACATCGCCCGTCACCGTCAGCCCGGAAACCGCGGGAACATCGGCTTCTGCCGACAGTGCGATCGAGAGCCGCGCCACGCCCGGCGCTTCATTGCCATCGAACGTGCCATCCTGGGTATCGATCAGCTTGGGCTCGAGATACTGCACGCCGCCATTCAATCGAACGATGCCGGCGAGTTCGCCGAAGACGTTGACTTCCATGCCGCGGTTGCGCTGCTTGCCGTTCACCGAAAAGACGTGCGTGACCGGATCCAGCAGGCCGCTGGGTCTGACGATCTGGAAGACGTCCGCCGTGGCGCCGAACTGTCCCCAGTCCACTTTCACGCCGGCCTCGGTCTGCCAGTTGCGGCTCGGAGAAAAGATCTCGCCGCGATTGATGGCCTCGTCGGGTGCGCTGGGGCCGCTTTCGAGCGATTCGATGTAGTTGCCGTAGATCGAGACACGATCGTATGGCTTGAACAGCACGGCCGCGGCCGGCGTGTAGGCCTTGTCGTCGTAGGCTTCGACGTAGGCGCCGCCCAGCGAAGCGTCGAAGTAACCCCAGGAGATGCGCTGCTGACGCACGCCCAGCGTGAGTTGCAGGCGATCCTCGAGCATCGCGAGCGTGTCGGCGAGCGCTATCGTCGGATTTTCGTTCCTGAATCCCTGATTCAGCGGGCCGTCCGCGTCGTCATAGTCCATGAAGAACAGATCGGTGGGCGGCGGCGGACGCGCCGGGTCGTACAGGTTGGAATGCACGGGAGCGACGCTGCCCTCCGCGCCATCGTAGATGCCGTACTGGGCGTTGCGTCCCTTGGCCTGCACGGCGCTGAAGACCAGTTCGTGTTCGATCGGCCCGGTGGTGAAGCGTGCGGTCAGCCCTGCCGTGAATGCGTAGGTATCGTCGACGGCGACGTAGTTCTGGAAGTACTCATCGAGCGTGCCGTCGGCATCGGTGATGACGCCGAAGGAGAGCAGCGCCCTGGCTTCCGAGTGCGCGCGGTTCGCCGAAGCGCGCAGCGTCAGGTGCTCATTGATGTCGTATTCCCCTCTGGCCACCACGTAACGCAGGCGCTGGTCGGAGAACGTGAACGGCTGTGCAAAGTTGCTGCCGAGACGGGGATTCTTCGGTAGCGGGAAGTCGCCGTCGATTCCTGCGGCCGTCGGCAATCCCCGGGTCTCGTAGCTGTCTTCGCCCAGATCCAGAAAGAGGCGGGCGCGGTCGGTGCGGTAGTCGAGCGCGACGGTTACCGTGTGACGATCTTCGTTCGCATCATCGATCGCGGTCTCGCCTTCCTGGGCGAAGGCATTGACGCGCATGCCGAACTGATCGGCGCTGCCGAAGCGTCGGCCGAGATCGCCGGAGATTCCGTACTGCGAGTGCGAGTCGTACTGCGTCGTCAGCGAAGTGACGGGCGTATCGGTGGCGCGCTTTGGTACGAGATTCAGCGCGCCGCCGATCGACAGACCGGACAGACTGACGCCGGAGAGCAGGGTGTTTGCGCCCTTGATCACTTCGACCCGCTCGATGCCGACCGAGGAGTTGCCGGCATAGGAAGGCAGCACGCCCGGGCCGCCATCGAAGCTGGAACTGGCGACGGTCGTACGCAGGCCGCGAATCAGGAAGCCCTGGTCGAAACTCGACGGGCTGTGCACCACCTGAACGGACGGATCGCGCTTGATGATGTCCGCCACGCGCGTGACCTGCTGATCGGCCATGGCCTGCGCGGTGAAGCTCGTGACATTGAAGGGTGTTTCGAAAATGTCGCGGCTGCCCAGCAGACCGAGTTCTGCGCCGCGTGCGACCTGTCCGCCGGCGTAGGGTTCGCTCACGTCGTCTTCGGTGGCTTCCACCCGCACTTTGGGCAGTACATCCGTTTTCCGTGAATCGTCGTCGGGGGATTGCGCAAGCGCGAGTGAACTCGCGCCGAATGCCAGGCCGAATGACAGCAAAACCGACTTCATCTGCATGCAATCTCACTCCGCAATGGGCCAGATACGCTGGAACCGGGCCGTGTCCACGGGGCCGCCCGGTTTCAGGGGGCGCGCAATCTAGCAAATAAGAGTGATTCGCATCTACAAAGATGCACGCGAGTGCGTGCGGGTCATCGATGGAAGACTGCGGATGTCCGCGGCAGGTGGCTTGGTGCCGGTAGAGGGAATCGAACCCACACTCTGTTGCCAGAAACGGATTTTGAGTCCGTCGCGTCTACCAGTTCCGCCATACCGGCACACGTGCAACCTGCATTCTTCGCGTCGGGAAACCAGGCAGTTTCCTCAGGAGAATCGGGACCTTGGCTGGGGAATGCCGGTCCGATCCGCAACGACGGGGCGCAGTATAAGGAGGCCGTAAGGCGCTAGCCAATTTTCTTTGCCGCGGCTGCGACCTTTTCTTCGCGTGTCGCATCTATACGCGCACGATGACGCAGTTCCAGGGAACGCAGATTTCGCCGGAGACGATCCGCGCCGCCGTCGATGGTGACGCGGCAGCGCATGAGTTCATCTACAGGCATTGCAGCCGGCCGGTCTATTCGCTGATACGCCGTCTGATTCCGAACGCTGCGACGGCCGACGACATCTTCCAGGACGTGTTCGTCGAAGTCCTGCGCAGCATCGGCAGCTACACGGGCGAAGGTGCTTTTGCAGGATGGGTGCGGACCATCGCGGTCAACAAGTGCCTGATGCATCTGCGCTCGCCGTGGCACCGCAGTCTGTTCTGGATCGATGCGGATGCCAGCGAAGATGATGCGAACTCGTTCGTGCCGATCGATCCGGCGCCGCGACCGGATGCGCAGGCGGCCGCGGCAGATCTGGAGCGCGCGCTCGCGACGTTGCCGGCGCTCTCACGCACGGTCGTGCTGCTGCACGACGTCGAAGGTTACAAGCACCACGAGATCGCCCGGATGCTCGGACGATCCACCGGTTTTTCCAAGTCGCAGCTCGCCCGCGCTCACATGCGCCTGCGCGGGCTGCTCGATCCGGGCCTGCCGAAATCGCAGGACGGGAGTCTGCAATGCACGCCGCTATCCACCAGCTGCTGAGCCTGCGCGACGGAGCGCCTGTTGATGCGCCGATCGCGCGTCACGTCGAACAGTGTGCGGAATGTTCCGCGGAGCTCGCGCGCCTGGAGCGTGTGCAGCAGCGATTGCAGTCGTTGCCGGCTATCGAGCCGCCTGCAGATGCGTGGCAGCGGATTGCGGATCGCGTTTCCGTGCCGGAAATACAGCGCCGCAGCCGCGTGTCGTGGGCCATTGCGGCGGCGATCGTCGTGGCGGTGGCGAGTGGACTCATCGTTCGCGAGGTTCGTGCGCCTGACGAGCCGTTGCCGGCCGTGCAATTGCAGACGCCGTCCGCGCCCGCGAAACCTGCGTCGATTTCGCTCGAGCAACTGGTGGCGCAATCGCAGGAACTCGACCAGATGCTGCAGTACCTGCCCGAGCGGCCTGTCGTGGAGCGAGTGGCGCTCGCGGCCACCCTCGACACGATCGAGGCGCGCGTGCAATGGCTCGACCAGCAGCTGTCCTACGACACCGATCTCGACGACGTGCGCGAGACGCAGTTGTGGCGCGAGCGGGTCGATCTGATGGATTCACTGGTGAAGGTGCGCTACGCGGAGGGCGCGCCGATGTCGTTCTGAATCGAATCATGACTTGCGGAGATCCGATCATGAAGAAAACAGCGGTGTGGCCGACGCGCGGATGGCTTGCAGCAGTGTCCTGCGTCCTGCTCGCCTGCGCAGCCCAGGCTGCGAGCGATGACGATGCGGCCGACAGGGCGCGTGCCGAGAACCGGCAGAAGCTGGAAGCTGCGCAGCGGCGGCTCGATGAAGCAGCGCGCGAAGTCGCGAACCTCAGCATGTCGAAGACGGGCGATGTGGAGAAGCATCTGGCGCGGGTGTTTCCGAAGGCCGTGCTGGGTCTCGTTGTGCCCGTTGGACGTGGCGATACGCGTGACGACGGCGCCGAAGTGCTCAGCGTCAGTCCGGGCGGCGGTGCGGCGGAGGCGGGATTGCGTGCGGGCGACATCCTGATGGAGATCAACGGCAAGCCCATGAAGCGTACGGGCGATCAGGGGCCGGGTGAGAAGGTGCGCGCCGCCGTGCTCGGATTGAATCCCGACGAAAAAGTCACGGTGAAATACCTGCGCGACGGCAAGCCAGCGACATCGATCGTCGTGGCGAAAGCGCCGTCCAACAGGCTGTTCAATTTCCAGATGGCCGAGCCCATGGCTCCGGGCCGGTTCGCGGGTGCATGGCCGCCCTTCGCGTTCAGGCGCGCCGACAGTCTCTTCGGTCAGGCCGAACTCGTCCCGCTGACGCCGAAGCTCGGTCAGTACTTCGGCACCGAGAAAGGCCTGCTGGTCGTGCGCGCACCGAGCGACACGCGCCTCAAGCTGGAAGAGGGCGACGTCATTCTCGACATCGACGGCCGCGTGCCTTCGAGTCCGTCGCATGCATTGCAGATCCTGACGTCGTACGAAGCGGGCGAGAAGCTCAAGCTCAATGTGCTGCGCATGAAGAAACGCATTACGTTCGACGTGACCATTCCCGAGGACGCTCAGCTACGGGGCTCGCGTGTCGCACCGCCTGCGGATGTCCTCATCCCGGTGCCGGCCATCGCGCCGGTACCAGCGGTGGAGGCGCCCGCGATGCGTCGCGAAATCCGGATCGGCAAACCCCGCGACGAGGCGGTGTAGTCCGACTTTCGCGCCGTCGGCCGGACTGTTACCGTGCGCGCCCCATGCGGCGCGCCGACTTTGCCTACGATCTTCCCGCGGAGCTGATTGCCCAGCGCCCGCCCGCGCAGCGCTCCGGCAGCCGTCTGCTGCGTCTTGCCCGCGACGCGCGCTGCGAGGACCTGCAGTTCACCGACTTCCCGGGGCTGCTGCGGGCCAACGATCTGCTCATATTCAATGACACCCGGGTCATCCCGGCGCGCGTCTTCGGGGTCAAGCCGACCGGCGGGCAGGTGGAAATCCTGCTCGAACGCATTCTCGACGGTCGACGCATTCTCGCGCACGTGCATGCGAGCAAGGCGCTGCGCGCCGAAGTGCCGGTGCTGTTGCAGGACGGCGCCGAAGCGCGGTTCGTCGCTCGACGCGACGACCTGTTCGAACTGGAACTCAACGTCGATCCGCTCGGGTTTTTCGAACGGCACGGTTCGATGCCGCTGCCACCTTATATAGAGCGATCCACCGAAGCCGACGACGCGACGCGCTACCAGACCATCTACGCGCGCGAATCGGGCGCCGTGGCCGCGCCGACCGCGGGACTGCATTTCGATGACGCCATCGTCGCGCGCTGTGCCGAAGTCGGCGCGCGAGCGGCGTATGTCACCTTGCACGTCGGCGCCGGTACGTTCCAGCCGATCCGGGTCGACGATCTCGACCGGCACAAGATGCATCGCGAGCGTGTGCAGGTGAGCGAGGAAGTCTGCGAAGCCGTCGCGCGGGCGCGGGCCGACGGCGGACGGGTCATTGCGGTCGGAACCACTGTCGTGCGCAGCCTGGAATCCGCCGCACAGGGCGGTTCGTTGCTGCCGTTTTCGGGGGAGACCCAGCTTTTCATCCGTCCCGGCTATCGCTTCAACGCGGTGGACGCATTGCTCACCAACTTCCACCTGCCCGAATCCACATTGTTGATGCTGGTGTGTGCCTTCGGCGGGTACGATGCCGTCATGAACGCCTATCGACATGCGGTCGCCCAGCGCTATCGTTTTTTCAGCTACGGCGATGCGATGTTCCTGGAGCGCGCCGCTTGAGTCTCAGGTTCGATCTGTTGAAGCGCGACGGGCGGGCGCGTCGCGGACGGCTCACGTTTCCGCGCGGCGCCGTCGAGACGCCGGTGTTCATGCCGGTGGGCACGTACGGCACCGTGAAAGCGATGACGCCCGAGGAACTCTCGGGGTTGGGCGCGCAGATCATTCTCGGCAACACCTTTCATCTCATGCTGCGGCCGGGCATGGACGTGATGCGGGCGCACGGCGGATTGCATCGCTTCATGCACTGGCAGGGTCCGATCCTCACGGACTCGGGCGGTTTCCAGGTCTTCAGTCTCGCGGCGATGCGCAAGATCACGGAGGAGGGCGCGCATTTCCGCTCGCCCGTGAATGGCGATCCCATCCTGCTGACGCCGGAGCGCTCGATGCAGGTGCAGCGCGATCTCGATTCCGACGTCGTCATGATCTTCGACGAATGCACGCCGTATCCGGCGACGGAAAGCGAAGCGCGGCGTTCGATGGAATTGTCATTGCGCTGGGCGGCGCGCAGCCGCGCGGAGTTCGATCGCCTGGAGAATCCGCATTCGCTGTTCGGCATCGTGCAGGGCGGCATGTACGACAGCCTGCGACTGGAATCGATCGCGGGGCTGACGCAGATCGGCTTCGATGGTTATGCGATCGGCGGCCTGGCGGTCGGCGAACCAAAGGCCGAACGCGAACGCGTGCTCGACACGATCGAGTCGTCATTGCCAGTCGATCGACCGCGCTACCTGATGGGCGTGGGCACGCCAGAAGACCTGGTCGAATGCGTGCGACGCGGCATCGACATGTTCGATTGCGTGATGCCGACGCGCAATGCGCGCAACGGTCATCTGTTCACCACCCACGGCGTCGTGCGGATCCGCAATGCCCGGTACGAAACCGATACGCGTCCGCTCGATGAATCCTGCGGCTGCTATACGTGTGCGAATTATTCGCGCTCGTACCTGCGGCATCTCGATCGCTGCGGCGAGATCCTGGCCGCCCGCCTCGGGACGATCCACAACCTCTACTACTATCTCTCGCTGATGCAATCGATCCGCGACGCCATCGAAGAGGCGCGCTTCGACGAATTCGCTCGCGAGTTTCATGCGCGGCGTAGCGCCGCTGCGGCTGTCGAAGCCGTCGAGGACCGCTGATGCTGGCCGATCTGCCTACCGCTCCCTGGTTCCGTCGCGTGCTGGTGTCCGGCCTGGTGCTGGGCATCGTACTGCTGACGTTCACCGTGCTGCAGCCCTTCATCGTGCCGCTGATCTGGGGCGCGATCCTGGCGTACGTGAGCTGGCCCATGCATCAGCGCATCATCCGCTGGTGCCGTGGGCGTGTCGGGCTGGCGTCGCTCATCACCACGCTGATCGTGACGATGGCCATCGTCGTGCCGATCGCCTGGCTGATCCTGATGCTGCGTGTCGAAGCCATCGGCGCTTACTCGACGGTGCAGAATTTCCTGGCGTCGAAGCCGACGCTACCCGACGCGATTCGCGATCTGCCCTGGGTCGGGCAGGTGCTGCAGGACACGTTGCAGCAGATGTCGGCCGATCCCAAGGCGCTGGGGCAGCGCTTCATGCTGGTGATGGAAGAGTCGCAGCTCGAAGTCACGCGCGTCATCGGCGGTGTCGGCCGCAACGTTGCCAAGCTGTTCTTTGCGGTGCTGTCGATGTTCTTTCTGTTGCGCGACGGTCCGCGATTGCTGCACGAGGCGCGATCCATTCTCGAGGGCATTCTCGGGCCGACCGTACGCGACTATCTCGATGCCGTCGGTTCGACGACGCAGGCGGTCGTGTACGCACTCATGCTCGGTGCGCTGGCGCAGGGTGTCGTGGCCGGTATCGGGTATGCCATTTTCGGCATCAAGGCGCCGGTGCTGATGGGCGCCGTCACGGTGCTCATCGCGCTGATTCCGTTCGGCGCGCCGATGGTCTGGGGATCGATGTCGATCTGGCTGATCGTCAGCGGCCATGTCTGGCCCGGCGTCGGCCTGATGCTGTGGGGCCTGGTGCTGGTGAGCTGGGTCGACAACATCGTACGGCCGCTGGTCATCTCGAATGCGACGCGCATGCCATTCCTGCTGGTCGTGTTCGGCGTGCTCGGCGGCGTGCTGGCCTTCGGCCTGGTGGGACTGTTCATCGGTCCGGTGCTGCTCGCCGTCTCGCTGGCGTTGTGGCGCGAGTGGCTGGAGCAGCACCAGAAGCCGATGCCGGATTAGTTCCAACGGCGTTGAGCGCCAGATGATTGAGTCGAGCCGGAGATCCACCAGCGAAGGGAGAAGGACAGGACGGGGGTTTCTGTAGGTCAGGCTTTAGCCTGACTTCCGAAAAGGAGGCCGGCTGAAGCCGGCCCCACAGTAAGAATCCCCATGGGACTAGCTTTTCAGCAGCACCTTGTCGATCCGCACGCCATCCATGTCCATGATCTCGATCCTGAGATCGCGCCAGGTGAGCGTATCGCCGGCCTTGGGAATGCGGCCGAGGCGGGCCAGGACGAATCCCGCGACGGTGTGATAGTCGCGGCCGACCATGTCGCGACGGCCGAGTTTCTGTTGCAGTTCTTCGATCGACAGATGCCCGTCGACGAGCCATGAGCCGTCGGCGCGCTGCAGGACTTCGGGCCGTTCGCGGCTGCCGAGTTCGGGCAGCTCGCCGGCAATCGCCTTGAGGATGTCGATCGGGGTCGTGATGCCTTCGATGTCGCCGTATTCGTCGGTGACGATGGCGAGATGCGTGCTCGATTTCTGGAACTGATCGAGCAGCTGCAGCACCGACAGCGAATCGGGAATGTGCAGCGGCGGCTGCAGGTCACGTTCCGCATCGAGCCGGCCGCGATGCACGACTTCGCTCAGATCGGCGAGCGAGATCATGCCGAGCAGGTTGTCGAGCTTGCCGCGTGCCACCAGGAAGCGCGCGTGACCGCTTTCCTTGGCCTGCTGCCACAGGGTTTCCAGCGGTTCTTCCAGGTCCAGCCAGATGACGTCCTGGCGCGGGATCATGATCGAGCCGACCTTGCGGTCGGCCAGCGCCATCACGCCTTCGAGCAGGCGTCGTTCTGACGCGAGAAACACGCCGGCATGCGTGCCTTCGGCGACCAGGGCGCGAACGTCGTCTTCGGTGACAGCGGCCTGCGACGCGGAGGAGACCGGCAGGATTCTCAGAACCAGATTGACCGAGCCCCGCAGCAGGCGCACCGGATACGCCATGATCTTTGCGAACACGCGCATGAACGGCGCGACGAACATGGCGAGTGATTCGGCGTGGGTCAGCGCAACGCGTTTGGGTACCAGCTCTCCGATGATGAGCGAGAAGAAAGTCACAAGTACCACGATGATGCCGAACGCTACGTCGTCGATTTCAATGTAGGGGATTGCGATGCCATAGCCCGTCAGCATCTGCGTGAGCCAGGACTGGAGCGCCGCGCCGCTGTACATGCCCGTCAGAATCCCGATCAGGGTTATTCCGATCTGGATCGCGGAGAGGAACGTGGTGGGGTCCTCGGTCAACGCAAGAGCCGACTTCGCGCCGGACCGTCCCTGTTCGGCGGCGGCCTGCAGGCGGGTGCGCTTCGCGGAGACGAGCGCCATTTCCGACAGCGCGAAGAACCCATTCAGGAGAATCAGCAGGAGAATGACGAGAATTTCACCGGTGGGCATTGAAGCGACCTGCGGGGTAACCCCATGGCCGGGCAGTGTACTCAAACGGGGGCACGGGGAGGGGAGGCGGGATTAGGGGCCGCGGGAGCCGTGTGTATAATGCGCCGCTCTTTGGGCCGGGCTGCCGCTGCGGGTCCCATTCAACTCTTCAGATCCTTACAGGGGACGCTAGATGGATTGGCTGATTTCAACCGCGCACGCGCAGGCTCAGGGTGCCCCGCAAGGCAGTGCCCTCATGCAGTTCCTGCCGTTGATCCTGATCTTCGTCGTCTTCTACTTCCTGTTGATCCGTCCCCAGACCAAGCGCGCCAAGGAGCATCGCGAGATGGTGGCCGCCCTTGAAGTGGGCGCGGAAGTCGTCACCAACGGCGGCATCCTCGGCAGGATCACCGCCGTCAGCGAGCAATTCCTGACCATCGAGATCGCGGATGGCGTCAATGTGAAAGTGCAGCGCCACACGGTCTCCCAGGTTCTTCCGAAAGGCACCCTCAAGAGCGCCTGAGCCCTTCGCGGGCCGGTTGCGAGATCGCGCGCATGTACCATTTCCCGAAGTGGAAGTACTGGCTGGTCATCATCGTGATGCTGGTCGGTATCCTGTTTTTCATTCCCAACCTCTACGGCGAAGGACCGGCGCTGCAGCTCTCGCGCAATGACCGGCAGGCCGTGCAGGACGCCGACATGGAGCAGCTGCGCGGCATCCTGCAGACCCACGGCATTCCGCTGGAGACGTCCCATCTCGAAAAGGATCGCGGCGTCCTGCGGTTTGCGACCCAGGATCAGCAGGCGCAGGCGCGCGAGGCGATCACCAAGGACGCCCCCGGCGAATTCCTGATCGCGCTGGCCAACGTGCCGCGCACGCCGGAACTGCTGCGCAAGATGGGCCTCAAGCCCATGAGCCTCGGTCTCGACCTGCGCGGCGGCGTGCACTTCGTGTACGAGGTGGACGTCGATGGCGCCGTGCAGATGGCGATGGAGCGCATCGACCGCGACGCGCGTGCGACGCTGCGCGATCAGCGCATTCCCTATGTCAGCGTGGCCACCGAAAACGACGTGGTCAGCGTCGTGCTGCGCAGCGCGAACGATCTGCAGGCAGCGATGGATGCGCTCAAGGCGCCGGACGGCTCGCTGACGCTGACCTCGCGCACGGGCGGCGAGGGCGCCACCATCGAAATGCGCATGACCCCGGCCGAGATCAAGCGCCGCCAGGACCAGGCGGTGCAGCAGAACATCACCACGCTGCGCAACCGCGTCGATGAACTCGGCGTCTCCGAGCCGGTGATCACGCGTCAGGCCATCAAGCGCATCGTCGTCGAACTGCCCGGCGTGTCCGATCCGAACGAAGCCATCCGCGTGCTCGGCGCCACGGCCACCGTCGAGTTCCGGCTGGTCGACGAGAACAACGATCCGTATGCGGCCGAACAGACCAAGCGCGTACCGATCGGCTCGAAGCTCTACAAGATGTCCGATGGCCGGCCGATCCTGCTGAAGCGCGACATCATCGCCACCGGCGATCAGCTCGCCGATGCCATGTCCGGCTTCGGCGAAGGCCAGCCCGAAGTCAACGTGACGCTCGACGCCCGCGGCGGTCAGGAAATGCTCAAGGCGACGCGCGAAAACGTCGGCCGGCGCATGGCGGTCGTGTACCTGGAAAAGAAATACCTCGCTGCCAATGAGCGCTGCGAAGGTCAGCGGCGCGGCGACGTCTGCACCGAAGAGCGCGTCATCAGCGCCGCCACCATCCAGAGCGTGCTGTCTTCGCGCTTCCGCATCACCGGCCTGCAGGCGAACGAGGCGCGCGAACTGGCGCTGTTGCTGCGCTCCGGCTCGCTGGCGGCGCCGCAGACCATCGTCGAGCAGCGTTCCGTCGGTCCGAGCCTCGGACAGGACAACATCGATCGCGGTCTGCGCGCGATGGCGATCGGCTTGGTGCTGACCTTCATCTTCATGGCGATCTACTACCGCGCCTTCGGCTGGGTGGCGAATGCCGTGCTGGCGGCGAACCTGATCCTGACGGTGGGCCTGCTGTCGATGCTGCAGGCATCGCTGTCGCTGCCGGGTATCGCGGCCGTCGTGTTCCATCTGGGTATCGCGGTCGACGCCAACATTCTTATTTATGAGCGTATCCGCGAAGAACTGCGCGCCGGCAATTCGCCGATGGCGGCGATCAATGCGGGCTTCGAACGCGCCTTCGCCACGATCGCCGACTCGAACGTGACTACGCTGATCGCCGGCGTCGTGCTGTTCGCCTTCGGTACCGGCACGATCCGCAGCTTCGCCATCGTCATGACGCTGGGCATTCTGACTTCATTGTTCACGTCGATCGTCGGCAGCCGCGCGCTGGTCCACTTCATCTGGGGTCGTCGGCCGCGCCTGACGCACCTGTCGATTTAAAGGGCTGCCGTCATGGAATTCTTTCACCGGGTCACGTCCTATCCCTTCATGCACACGCGGCGTCGCTGGTACGCCGTGTCGATCGCCGCGTGCGTCGGGTCGGTCATCCTGCTGTTCTGGCATGGCCTGAACTTCGGCATCGACTTCACCGGCGGCGTGGTCATGGAGTTCGGCTTCCCGCAGAAGGCGAATATCGAAGAGACGCGCGGCGTCGTGGAAGGGCTCGACTACTCGCATCCGCAGGTCCAGACCTTCGGCGACGATCGCACGCTGCTGGTGCGGCTGCTGCCGCAGGAGAACCAGGACGTCAATGAAGTCAGCAAGCGCGTGGAAGAGGCGCTGCGCAAGGTCGATCCGAACGTCGAACTGCGACGTACGGAAGTCGTCGGCCCGCAGGTCGGCGAGGAACTGACCAATCAGGGCGGCCTGGCCGTGCTGTTCACGTTCGTGCTGATCGGCATCTACACCTGGTTCCGCTTCCAGTGGAAGATGGGCGTCAGCGCCGTGATCGCGACCCTGCACGATCCGCTGCTCATCCTCGGCTTCTTTGCCGTCACCGGCATCACGT
The DNA here is from genome assembly GCF_036735925.1 of Povalibacter sp. Taxonomy (NCBI): domain Bacteria; kingdom Pseudomonadati; phylum Pseudomonadota; class Gammaproteobacteria; order Steroidobacterales; family Steroidobacteraceae; genus Povalibacter; species Povalibacter sp. The sequence goes on along the minus strand of NZ_DAINNK010000002.1, from coordinate 146,940 downwards.
TCGATCTCGCCGTGCTCGCGGCCATCCTCGCCGTCATCGGCTATTCGCTGAACGATACCGTCGTGGTGTTCGATCGCGTGCGCGAGAATTTCCATTCGATGCGCAAGGCCACGGCCGAAGAGATCATGGATGCATCCATCAACCAGACGCTGTCGCGCACCGTCATCACCAGCGGCGCGACGCTGCTGGTCGTGGTCGTGCTGCTGATCGAAGGCGGCGAAACGCTGCGCGGTTTCTCCTGGGCGCTGACCATCGGCATCCTCGTCGGCACGTACTCGTCCATCTACGTCGCCGGCGCGCTGGCACTCGACATGAATCTGTCGGCACGCGACCTCATGCCGCCGCAGGAAAAAGACAAAGAAGTGGATGCGATGCCGTGAGTCGATGGCGTTCGTGCGCAATTTCTGCGTCGCCCTGCCGGATGCTTCCTGAACTTCCGTCGCCTCGTTACCTGGATCGCGCCCAATGAACTGGATCGTCTGGGCGGGGTTCTTCGCGATTTTCCTCGGTGTCCTGGTGCTCGACCTCAGCGTCCTGCACCGGGAATCGCGCACCATGAGCGTGCGTCAGGCGCTCGGCTGGACCGTCGTCTGGATCTGCGTCGCGATGTCGTTCGGCGGGCTGGTCTACGGCGTCTACGAGCATCACTGGTTCGGCTGGAATCCCGGATCCACCGCGACGAGCGGCGCCGAGGCGTGGCTGCAGTACGTGACCGGCTACCTGCTGGAATGGTCGCTGTCGGTCGACAACATCTTCGTCATCGCCGTGATCTTCACGTTCATGAAGATCCCGGCGCAGTACCAGTATCGCGTGCTGTTCTGGGGCATCGTCGGCGCCATCGTGTTGCGCGGCGTCATGATCGCGGCGGGCGCGGCGCTGATTCACGCGTTCGACTGGATGTTCTACGTGTTCGGCGCGATCCTGCTGCTGTCGGCGGCACGCATGCTCAAGAGCGATGACGAGTTCGATCCGTCGACCAGCGTGCTGGTGAAGATCGCCCGTCGCGTCTATCCGCTCACGGACCGCCTCGATGGCGATCGCTTCTTCACCATGGAGAATGGCGCACGGGCCGCGACCCCGCTGTTCGTGACGCTGCTGCTGGTGGACTTTGCCGACGTCGTCTTCGCGGTCGATTCGATTCCCGCCATTTTCGCGGTGACGCAGGATCCGTTCCTGGTCTTCACTTCCAATGCCTTCGCCATCCTCGGCCTGCGTGCCCTGTACTTCGCCATCGCCGGCCTGATGGTCATGTTCCGCTACATCAAGTACAGCCTGATCGCCATCCTCGCCTTCGTCGGCGTGAAGATGATGCTGCACCACCATGTGCTGATCCCGCATGCGCTGTCGCTGGGGATCATCGTCGGCTTCCTGCTGCTGGGCATTCTCGCTTCGGTGTGGGTTTCGCGGCGGGAACAGTCAGCCTAGCAAGAGGCGAGAGCCGCGAAAGACCGCATGAAAGATCAAGGAAGAGCCATTTCTTCCGACTCGTTTTCTGCTTCTTTTATGCGGTCTTTTGCGGCTTCTCCTCTTAATCCATCCTTCTGGAGAACTTGAATGGAGATGTTGTCCGATCCGCAGGTCTGGCTGGCGTTCGTCACGCTGACCGCGCTCGAGATCGTCCTCGGCATCGACAACATCATCTTCATTTCCATCCTGGTCGGGCGGCTGCCGGCCGCGCAGCGCGCGAGAGGACGGACGATCGGCCTGGCGCTGGCGATGATCACGCGCATCCTGCTGCTGCTGTCGATCACCTGGGTGATGAGTCTCTCGGCCGACCTGTTCAGCGTCCTGGGCATGGGCATTTCCGGGCGTGACGTGATCCTGATCGGCGGCGGTCTGTTCCTGCTCGCCAAGAGCACGCTGGAGATCCATCACGGACTGGAAGGCGACGAAGAGGGCGACGACGAGAAGAAAGGTGTGGCCCGCGCAACCTTCACCAGCGTGATCCTGCAGATCGCCGTCATCGACATCGTGTTCTCGCTCGACTCGGTCATCACCGCGGTCGGCATGGCCGATCACGTCGAAGTGATGATTGCCGCAGTGATCGTGGCCGTCCTGATGATGATGTTCCTGGCCGGCCCGATCAGCGATTTCGTCGATCGTCACCCCACCATCAAGATGCTGGCGCTGTCCTTCCTGATCCTGATCGGCATGGCGCTGATCGGCGAAGGTTTCGAATTCCACATTCCCAAGGGCTACATCTACTTCGCGATGGCCTTCTCGGTGGCGGTCGAGATGCTCAACATCCGCATGCGCAGCAAGCAGACTGCAGCCGATCCGGTGAAGCTCAGGAAGAAGATCGAGGGGGAAGAGTAGGACACGGAGCCGGAGATCAAGAAAGAAGAGTTTCCACGGGGAGGAATGGGGACACGGGGAGCACGGGGATAAGAGAAGAAAATTCTCTGTTCCGAGACCCTGTGTTCCCCGTGTCCCCCGTGGAAATCATTTCTTCTCTCTGAATTATCCCTTCGCCAGCTTGCTGTGATGCCGGCTGTACACGAAGTAGATGATGAAGCCCACGACGATCCACACGCTCATCCACAGCCAGTTGTCGAGGAAGGCGCGGAAGAACAGGTACAGGCACGCGGCTGCGCCGAGCGGGCAGATGAGCCAGGCGAACGGCACGCGGAACGGACGCGGCAGATCGGGCTTGGTATAGCGCAGGACCAGGACGCCGATGCACACCGTTGCGAAGGCCAGCAGCGTGCCCATCGACACCAGATCGCCCAGCACGTCGAGCGGCAGCAGTCCGGCGAGCAGCGCAGCAACGGCGCCGACGAAGATGGTGCCCAGGTACGGCGTCTGGAAGCGCGGGTGGACGCGTCCGAAGAAATTGCCGATCAGCCCGTCGCGCGACATCGCGTAGAACACGCGCGTCTGGCCGATCATCATCACCAGGATCACCGAACTCAGGCCGGCAATGGCACCGATCTCGACGAACAGCTTCAGCCAGGTGAGATCGGGATAGGTTTCGAGCGCGGTGGCGACGGGCTTGGCCGTGCCGAGCAGGTGATACGGCATGATGCCGGTCAGCACGCCCGACACCACGATGTACACGATCGTGCAGAGGATGAGCGATCCCAGGATGCCGATCGGCATGTCGCGCTGCGGATTCTTCGCTTCGGAGGCGGCCGTCGAGACCGCATCGAAACCGATGTAGGCAAAGAACACGACGGTGGCGCCGCGGATCACGCCGTCCATACCGAACTTGCCCGGGCCTTCCGCCGGCGGAATGAACGGCTGCCAGTTGTCGGGATTCACGTGCTTGATCGCGAACACCACGAACAGAAAGATCACGGTGAGCTTGATCGCAACGATGATGGAATTGACGAAGGCCGACTGCGAAATGCCGCGGTAGCAGAGCGAGGCGATGGCAACGACGATCATGATGGCCGGGATGTTGATGATGCCGCCGGTCGACACCAGCGTGTGCTGCGTGTATCGCAGCGGCGCATTGGCCAGCGCATCCGGCAGGGCAATCGATGTTCCCAGGTAGCCGCTGATCGATTGCAGCAGGCCATTGAAATAACCGCCCCAGCCGACGGCGACGGTGGCGACGGCCACCAGGTATTCCAGCACCAGCATCCAGCCGATGAACCACGCGACCAGTTCACCGAGCGTTGCATACGCATAGGAATAGGCGCTGCCGGAGACGGGCAGCATCGACGAGAACTCGGCGTAGCAGAGACCGGCGAGTGCGCAGGCAAAGCCGGCGATGACGAAGCTCAGGGTGATTGCAGGTCCGGCATGATTGGCCGCGGCCTGGCCCGTCATCACGAAAATGCCGGCGCCGATGACGGCGCCGATGCCCAGCAATACCAGTTGTCGTGCAGTGAGTGCGCGCTTGAGCGTCTGTGCGCCCGGTTGTGCAGGATCAGCCGGTTCCCCGGCATCCACGTGCGGATCGTTGCTTACGATTTTCGTTCTGAACAGATCCACGCGTTGACTCCTCCCCGGCGTCTCAGGCGCCAGACTCTAGCGGAGCAGTTGCGCAAAAGCGAGGCAGTACAGTCGGGCTCAGGCACGCATCGATTCGGGGATGTGCGGGCCGAGCAGGCTGAGCAGCGGCGTATACACTTTGGGTGTGCCGGCGATGATGTTCGGCTGCAGCTTGTATTCGTCGCCGCTCAGCGTGCCGATCATGCCGCCGGCTTCGGTGATCAGCAGCGAGCCCGCCGCCGTATCCCAGGGCGAGAGGCCGATTTCCCAGAACGCATCGAGTCGGCCCGCGGCCACGTAGGCAAGATCCAGCGCGGCCGAACCGGGTCGGCGAATGCCGGCGGTCTGCTGCATCACGGCTTTCATCATCGCCATGTAGTTGTCGAGCCAGTGCAGGTTCTGGCGATACGGAAAGCCCGTGCCGACGAGGGCGCCTTCGAGTCCGATGTGGCTGCTGACGCGGATCTTGCGGCCGTCGAGCTGTGCGCCTTCGCCGCGCGATGTGGTGAAGAGTTCCTGGCGCAGCGGATCGTAAACGACGCCGTGTTCGATGCGGCCGCGACGCTGCACGGCGATCGATACCGCGAACTGCGGAAAGCCGTGCAGGAAGTTGGTGGTGCCGTCGAGCGGATCGATGATCCAGACGAATTCGTCGCTACCGCCGCGACCATCGCTCGCGCCGCTTTCTTCGGCGAGTACGGCGTGGTCGGGATAGTGCTTGCGGATGGTTTCGATGATGTCGCGTTCGGAGGCCAGGTCGATCTCGGACACGAAATCGTTCTGGCCCTTGCGCTGCACGTCGAGGCGATGGAGGCGATTCATGCCGCGGACGATGATTTCACCGGCACGACGGGCGGCGCGAATGGCGATATTGAGCAGGGGCTGCATGGAAACCTCGACGGGCAGGGAATGGCAAAGAGCGGGAAGCCGTGGCGGCTTCGAGGGCGGGTAGAATACCACTCATGCCTACCCGTATCGTCCTCGTCGAACCGCAGCATCCCGGCAATATCGGCGCCGTGGCGCGTGCCATGAAAAACATGGGATTGACCGAGCTGCACCTGGTGAAGCCCGCACTGTTTCCGCATCAGGAAGCGATTGCGCGCGCTTCCGGTGCAGATGACGTTCTGAGCGCAGCGCAGGTGCACGACAGCTTCGGTGAGGCAATTGCTGACTGCGGGCTCATCGTTGGCACGAGTGCACGTCAGCGTCATCTGCCATGGGAACTCGTCGAACCGCGCGATTGCAGTGCGCAGATCGTGCAGGCCTCGCGCACGGAAACGGCGGCCATCGTCTTCGGTGCCGAGCGCACGGGTCTCACCAATGCCGAACTCGAGCGCTGCAACTTGCTCATGACGATTCCCACGGCACCCGGTTACAGCTCGCTGAATCTCGCGATGGCAGTGCAGGTGGTTGCCTACGAACTGTGGCTGGCGAGCCGGCCCGGCGCGCCGCCGCCGCCCGAGCGCGACGTGCCGCTCGCGCCGGCTGAAGACGTGGCGCGGTTCTACGTTCATTTCGAACAGGTGCTGGAAGAGATCGATTTCAAGGACCGCACCGGCGGCGGTCATCTGATGGCGCGCGTCCGCCGCCTGTTCAACCGGGCACAGCTCGATCAGAACGAAGTGAACATTCTTCGCGGCGTGCTGACGGCGGTGCAGGCGCGGCGGCGTTCGGCCGGGCCGCGCAACGCGGCAAGACAGCAGGAATCCTGATGCTCGAGCTGCCGATCTATCTCGACAACGCGGCGACCACGCCGGTCGATCCGCGCGTCGTCGATGGCATGATCGACTGTCTGCGCAATGTGCAGGGCAATCCCTCGTCGATGAGTCACGACTTCGGGCGCCGTGCCCGCGCACTCGTGGAGCGGGCGAGGGCACAGGTGGCGACTGCGATCGGCGCGCGGCCCGAATGCATCGTCTGGACATCCGGTGCGACCGAGTCCGACAACTTCGCGATCATGGGCGCGGCGCGTTTTCATGCGGATCGCGGCCGGCACATCGTCTCGGCGAAGACCGAACACAAGGCGGTGCTCGATGCATTGAAGCAGCTCGAGCGCGAGGGCTTCGCCGTCACGTATCTGAAGCCCGATGCCGGCGGCATCGTGAAGGCGGAGCAGGTGGCGGAAGCGCTGCGGCCCGACACGGTGCTGGTGTCGATCATGCACGTGAACAACGAGACCGGCGTCATCAACGACGTCGCCGCGATCGGCAGGCTGTGTCGCGAGCGCGGTGTGCTGTTTCACTGCGATGCGGCGCAGAGCGTGGGCAAGGTGCCGGTCGATGTGACGACGCTGAATGTCGATCTGCTCTCGCTCAACGCCCACAAGGTTCATGGGCCGAAAGGGGTGGGCGCGCTGTATGTGCGTCGTACGCCGCCGCTGGGATTGCGACCGCTGCTGGTCGGCGGCGGACAGGAAGGCGGGTTGCGTTCCGGCACGCTCGCTACTCACCAGATCGTCGGCATGGGACTGACGTTTTCACTGGCGACGAACGAAATGGATCGCGACATGGCGCGCATGCGAGCCCAGCGCGACCGGCTGTGGCAGGGCATCGCCGCGGTCGGCGAGGTCGACGTGAATGGCGACGTCGAACGGCGTGCCGCGAACATCCTCAACGTGACCTTTCGCGGCGTCGAAGGCGAGAGCCTGCAATTCGCGCTGCGACGGCTCGCCGTGTCGGCCGGTGCCGCCTGTTCGTCCGCCTCCGAGGAAGCGTCGTACGTACTGCGCGCGCTGGGTCGAACCGATCAGGAAGCCCAGAGTTCGCTGCGGTTCAGTCTGGGCCGTTTCACGACGGACGCCGACATCGATACCGCGATCGCCGAAGTGCAGCGCGAAGTCCCGCGACTGCGACAGATCGCCCGGCGCGCGTGATGACCATCTATTCCGCGCAGGTAGTCGAGCATTTCGATGCCCCGCGGAATGCCGGCCGGCTCGCGACGGCGCCGGACGTCGTCGAGGCCGAAGCGGGCAGTCGCTCGCAGGGAACCCAGTTCCATTTCAGTGCACGTATTGCGGGCAATGCGCTGGCCGCGGTGCACTTCGAGGCTTACGGCTGTCCACACTGCATCGCGGCAGCTTCCTGGCTGACGCAGCGTCTGCGCGGCGCGTCGGTCGATGCGCTGGAACGCTGGAGCTGGCGCGAAGTGGCGGAGGCGCTGGCCGTTCCCGCCGAAAAACGCGGACACCTGCTGACGCTGGAAGACGCTGTGCGCCGGTTGGCAGCAGCCTGGCGCCGGCATGGCTAGGATGAAGGCGTGAGGTCATGCCGGATTGGCATGCCGTTCGCACTTGACTTGAATGCTTCGTCCCTCAACTCTTCCGGACACAGTTTCAACCCGCTACTGCCATGTCCATTTCGCTGACTACCGCCGCTGCCGATCGTGTCCGCACCTTCCTGACCCGTCGCGGTCATGGCCTGGGCCTGCGCCTGGGCGTGAAGAAGACCGGATGCTCGGGGTTCGCCTACGTCGTCAACTACGCCGATGATCTCGGTGCGAATGACGTGGTGTTCGAGGACCAGGGCGTGAAGGTGATCGTCGACCGCGACAGCCTGGGCTTCATCGACGGTACCCAAGTCGACTTCGTGAAGCAGGGCCTCAACGAGGCCTTCCGTTTCCGCAATCCCAATGTGAAAGGGGAGTGCGGGTGTGGGGAAAGCTTTACTGTTTGAAGGCGACTGGCGACTGGCGACTGGCGACTGGCTGCTGGTTACTGGCCAGAAGTAAGGAATGGCTGACTGCTGTGTTGGCCAGCAGCCAGCAGCCAGTCGCCAGTCGCCAGTCGCCGGCCTGCGGCCGCCGCCGCCTAACCCCTCGTCCCCATTCATTTTCTTGCCCGCTCCCACCTCGGCGGGTAGACTTCGCCGCGCGCAAATCCGGCCCCTGCTCACCACCACGCGCACCGCCTTGTCGGGGCTGCCCTAATTCATTGTTTCAGCGGCTGATTTCCAGCCTAGAGGATGACGATTCCATGGCGCTCGAACGCACTCTTTCGATTGTCAAACCCGACGGTGTCCAGAAGAACGTGATCGGCGAGGTCTACCGCCGGTTCGAGCAGGCCGGTCTGAAGATCGTCGGCGCCCGTATGCTGCACCTGACCCAGGCCCAGGCCGAGGGTTTCTATGCCGTTCACCGCGAACGCCCCTTCTTCAAGGACCTGGTCAAGTTCATGACCTCCGGTCCGGTCATGGTCCAGGTGCTCGAAGGCGAGAACGCCGTCGCCAGGAACCGTGAGCTGATGGGCGCCACCGACCCGAAGAAGGCCGACAAGGGCACGATCCGCGCCGATCTGGCCAGCGGCATCGAGGAAAACGTCGCCCACGGCTCCGACAGCGCCGAGAACGCGAAGGTCGAAATCGCGTACTTCTTCGCCGCCGCCGACCTCTGCCCGCGGACGCGCTGAGAACCGATCGGCCGGGCGGCAGTCATATCGACCTCCGCCCGGCTCTCCGCATCGCCATGAACGCCGCCTCGCCCAAGACCAATCTGCTCGGCCTGACCCGGCCCGAGCTGGAAGCGTTCATCGCACAGATGGGCGAGAAACCTTTCCGCGCCCGCCAGTTGCTCAAGTGGCTGTACAAACGCGCGGAAAGCGATTTCGACCAGATGACCGATCTCGCGAAGTCCTTTCGCGAACGCCTGAAGGAAGTCGCGGAAGTCCGCACGCCCGAGATCCGCATGACCCAGGTGTCCGCCGACGGTACCCGCAAGTGGCTGCTGTCGATGGAGTCGCTGCGCGGCAAGGCGAAGGAGGGCGATCCGATCGATGCCAGCCAGGCCATCGAGATGGTGTTCATCCCCGAACCCGGCCGCGGCACCTTGTGCATTTCCAGCCAGCTCGGCTGCGCGATGGATTGCACGTTCTGCTCGACCGCGCAGCAGGGGTTCAATCGCAACCTGAGCGTCGCCGAGATCGTCGGCCAGGTGTGGCTCGCCAACAAGGAACTCGGCTACGAGCCCGGCGGCAATCGCGTCGTCACCAACATCGTCTTCATGGGCATGGGCGAGCCGCTGGCGAACTATCGCAATGTCGTGCCGGCCACCGAGATCCTGATGGACGATCTGGGGTTCGACATTTCCCGGCGTCGCGTCACCGTGAGCACTTCGGGCCTCGTGCCGCAGATGCTGAAGCTTGCCGAAGAAACCAACTGCGCGCTGGCCGTGTCGCTGCACGCGCCGAACGACGAGTTGCGCGACGAACTCGTGCCGATCAACCGCAAACACAAGATCGCCGAACTGCTGGATGCGTGCTGGCAGTACGTGAACAAGCAGAACGCCCGCAGCATCACGTTCGAATACGTGATGCTCGATGGCGTCAACGACAAGCCCGAACACGCCTTCGAGCTGGTGCGCCTGCTGCAGGGCCGCCCCGCCAAGGTCAATCTCATCCCGTTCAATCCGTTCCCGGGAACGCAGTACAAGCGTTCCACGCCCGCGGCGATCGAACGCTTCCGCGACATCTGCAATTCGCACGGCGTGATCGCGACGACCCGTCGCACCCGCGGCGATGACATCGATGCCGCGTGTGGCCAGCTGGTCGGACGCGTGCGGGACAGGACGACGGTTCGACTTGGCTCCAAACTCATTTCCGTGGCGGTGCAGACGTGATGAGAGCGTTCCTGGTCCTGGCGATGACGATCGGTGTTGCGGCTTGTGCGAGCAGCAATCAGAAACCATTGTCCAAGCCGCAGCCGGAGCGTGCATCCGACATCAATCTGGAACTGGGCGTCGACTATTTCCGCAAGGGCAACCTGGCGGCGGCCAAGGAAAAGATCGATCGCGCCGTCGAGCAGAATCCGCGCAATGCGAAGGCGCAGGCAGCCGCCGGGCTGCTGTACGACCGGCTCAATGAGCCGCGCAAGAGCGCGGCCCACATGGACAAGGCCGTTTCGCTCGATCCCAACAACCCTGACATCCTGAACAACTACGCCGTCATGCTGTGCAAGCGCGGCGAGCATGCGAAGGGCGAGAAGTATTTCGTGCGTGCCGCGGAGAATCCGCTCTACAAGACGCCCGAAGTGGCCTATCTGAATGCCGGCAACTGCGCCCGCGCCGCCAACGATCTGAAGAATGCCGAAGTCCATTTCCGCAAGGCATTGACGGTGCGGCCGCGCTTCCAGGAAGCGCTCTACCAGATGGCGGATCTCGAGTTCCAGAACAAGAGTTATCTGTCGGCCCGCGGCTTCGTCGAGCGGTTCCTCGCCGCTGGCAAGAGCACGCCGTCCGTGCTGTGGCTGGGCGTGCAGATCGAAAACGCGCTCGGCAATGCGACGGCTGCGAACAACTACGGTCAACGGCTGAAGCTGGAATACCCCAGCGCCGCCGAGACCCGCCAGTTGCTCGAATCGGAGCGGAAGCCGGGATGAGCATGGAGACGGGCGGTGCGGCCCAGGAGCTCAATCCGGAACCGGCGGCATCGAATCAATCTGCGCCGCTCACGCCCGGCGAACTGCTGAGGACGGCGCGCGCCGAACGCAACGTGTCGGTGCAGCAGATCGCCGACGACATGCACCTGGACGTCCCGGTCGTCGAGGCCCTCGAATCCAACAACTTCGCCTTGCTCGGTCCGCCGGTCTATTCGCGCGGGCATCTGCGGAAATACGCGGCGCTGGTCGGTCTGTCGCCCGACGTCGTGATCTCGCACTACGAGATGATGAACGACGTTCCCATCGTCCCCGAACCCGTTCCGGTGAGCGTGACCGCGCCGCCGCCCGAGCGCAGGTCCCAGCGCGTTTCGCTGCTCGTGGTCGCCGGCATCGTCGTTGTGGTCGCGGGGCTTTCGATCGTGGGATGGCTGGCGAACCGCCCGGCCTCGGAATCCAGCCGGGCAAGCGAATCCCAGGCCGTGAATGTCGCGCCGGCACCGGAGCAGGATCTGCCCGACGATCCGGGCGAACCGCCGCCTGCCGAGGCTGAGGTCGAAGGCAATGCACCGCCCGCTGCAGCTGCGCCTGCCGCCGAAACTCCCGTGGCGAACGCGGGGAATGATGTAACAATGCGCCTGCGTTTTCTGGAACCTTCCTGGGTGGAAATCTACGACGCCACCGAACGCCGGCTCATGTTCGGCATCGGTCAGGCCGGTCAGACCAGCACGCTCGCAGGCAAGCCGCCGCTGCGGGTGACGTTGGGACTGGCTTCGGCGGTGTCCATGGAAGTGAATGACCGATCGGTTCCGGTCCCGCGTCGGGCAGGCAAGGACGCTGCGCGATTCACCGTCGCGGCGGATGGTTCGGTCCGCTAGTCCGGTACATCAGGTTCAGTCGAAAGTTTTTGCGATGACGTCCAACCAAACCCAGTCTGTCGGCAATGTCGCGTCGCCCCAGGCGATCCAGCCCGTCCGCGGCATGAACGACGTTCTGCCGGCGGATGCTGCCGCCTGGCAGCGGCTCGAATCGATCGCGCGCGAACTGTTCGCCTCGTACGCGTATCAGGAAATCCGCGTGCCGATCGTCGAGCACACCGGCCTGTTCAAACGCTCCATCGGCGAGTTCACCGATATCGTGCAGAAGGAAATGTTCACCTTCGACGATCCGAGCGGCGACTCGCTCACGCTGCGCCCCGAAGCCACCGCGGGCATCGTGCGCGCCATGATTTCCAATGGTCTGCTGCACAACCAGAAGCAGCGCGTGTGGTGTGCGGGCCCGATGTTCCGTCACGAGAAGCCGCAGCGCGGCCGCTTCCGTCAGTTTTATCAGCTCGACGTCGAGGCCTTCGGCTACGCCGGCCCCGACATCGACGCCGAACTCATCATGCTCAGCAGCCGTCTGCTCAGGAAGGTCGGCATCGAGCGTGTCGAACTGAACCTGAATTCGCTCGGCACGCCGGCCTCGCGTCGCGTGCATCGGGAGAAGCTCGTGAATTACTTTTCGGCGCACAAGGCGAAGCTCGATGCGGACAGCCTGCGCCGGCTCGAAGGCAATCCGCTGCGCATCCTCGACAGCAAGAATCCCGAGCTGAAAGACATCATCGCCGGTGCGCCGCTGCTGACGGAGTATCTGGATCAGGAGTCGAAGCAGCACTTCGACGGCCTGTGCCGGCACCTCGATGCAGTCGGCATCAAGTACGTACTCAATCCGCTGCTGGTGCGCGGTCTGGACTACTACAGCCACACCGTGTTCGAGTGGGTCACCAACGAACTCGGTTCGCAGGGCGCCGTCTGTTCCGGCGGCCGCTACGACGGACTCGTCACACAGCTCGGCGGCGAGCCGACCCCGGCGGTCGGCTGGGCGCTCGGTCAGGAACGCATCGTCGAACTGCTGCGGGTGCAGGGCGTGAACGCGGATGCCAATGCGCCGCACGTCTACTTCGTCATTGCCGGCGCGCAGGCGGAAGCGCACGGCCTGGCGCTGGCGGAAAAGCTGCGCGACAGCGTCCCGGGCGTGCGTATCGAGGCTCATTGCGGCGGCGGCAGTTTCAAGTCCCAGATGAAGCGGGCGGACAAGAGCGGCGCGGCCTTTGCGCTGATTCTCGGCGATTCGGAAACCGAACGCCGTGTCGCTGGTCTGAAGTCGCTGCGGGTCGAGCAGCCGCAGGTCGAACTGGCGTGGGATCAGCTGGCCGCGGAACTGCAGAACAGATTGGCGGGATGATCGAGCGAGCGGACGGTTCCGGTCGCAGATCCGGTTTCACACATCAAATTCATTCATAAACAGAAGTTCCTATGGTCGACGAACTCTTATCCGACAACGAACGCGAAGAAGCGCTGCGCGAATGGTGGCGCGACAACTGGGCCTGGATCCTGGGCGGCATCGTGCTCGGCATCGCGCTGCTCGTCGGCTGGAATTACTGGGGCACCTACCAGGTGAAGCAGGCCGAGGCCGCCGCGCACCTGTACGGCGATGTCGAAGCCGCATTGCTGAGCGGCGATTCGGCCAAGGCGGAAGAGGCGCTCAAGACGCTGACCTCGCAGTTCGATTCGTCGCCCTATGCGGCGCAGGCGCGGCTCGCCGTCGCCAAACTGCATACCGACGCAGGCCGGTACACCGATGCCGAAGCATTGCTGCGTCAGGTCGCGAGCGGCTCGAAGGACAAGGAACTCGCGGATCTGGCGAAGCTGCGCGTCGCCCGACTGCTGATCCAGCAGGGCAAGCATGACGAGGCCGTGAAGCTGCTCGAGCCGCTGACGGCCGGCGGCTTCGGTGCCGAAGCGCGCGAGATCCGCGGCGACGCGTTGTTTGCGAAGGGTGACAGGGAAGGGGCGCGCGCCGAGTATGCCGCCGCGCTCGCGGACACCGATGCGGCGATCGATCGTTCCATGGTCGAGTTGAAACTCCAGGACGTCGGCGGCGTCGTGCCGGCGGCCGCAGCACAGGGCACCCCATGATTCAGGCACTCCGAGATCGGCAATGGACGGCATTTCGCTGGACGCGTCCGCTGATCCTGCTGGCCGCGCTGGTGGGCGTGGCCGCGTGCGACAAGGACAAGGATCCCGATCCGCCGGCCGAACTCACTGACATCGTCGCGACCTACAAGGTCGATCAGTTGTGGAGCGTCGGCCTGGGCGGCGACTCTGAAAATCTGCGCCTGGCCCTGCGGCCGCTGGTTGCCGAAGGCGTCGTCTACGCCGCCTCGCACGATGGCGAAGTGGTGGCACTCGATGCGACGAACGGTCGCAACAAGTGGTCCGTGAAGACCAAGCTGCCGCTGGCTGCCGGCCCCGACGTGGGCGCGGGGCTGGTGATTCTCGGTTCCAGCGACGGCGATGTGATCGCGCTGGATGCGGCGACGGGACAGCAGCGCTGGCGCAAGGCGATCAACAGCGAGGTCCTGGCACGTCCGGCCATCGTCAATGATCTGGTCATCGTGCGTACTGTCGACGGGCATCTCGAAGGCCTGTCGCTGACCGACGGTGCGACACGCTGGGCCGTCGACGAACAGGTGCCGCGGCTCACGCTGCGCGGTACCGCATCGCCGGTGGTGGCGGGCGATCGTGTCATTGCCGGCTTCGACAACGGTCGCGTCCTCGCCGTCGATGTCCGCAACGGCGATGTGCTCTGGGATGCCATCGTCAATGCACCGCATGGCCGCACGGAACTCGAGCGCCTGTCGGACATCGATTCGCCCGTGCACGTGTCGGGCGACGACATTTTCGTGGTCGGTTTCCAGGGGCGCGTCGCGATGCTGGCGCTGGATTCCGGCCAGATCTGGTGGGCGCGCGATGCATCGAGCTATCGCGGCTTCAGCATGGACGACGACAACATCTACCTGACCAACTCGGACGGCGTCATCGTGGCCATGAAGCGCAACGACGGCGCTGTGGTGTGGGAGCAGAACAGGCTGCGTCGTCGCGGCCTCACGGCGCCGACGATCGACGGCGACTCGCTGCTGGTCGGCGACTTCGAAGGTTACGTGCACTGGCTCGACAAGGCGACGGGTGAGATCGTCGCGCGGCACAAGACGGACGGCGAGCGCATCTCCAATGCGGCGACGGCCGCCGATGGCCGGACTTTCGTGCAGACCGATTCCGGCAAGCTGATCGCCTTCAAGTCCACTCCGAAAGTCGTCCGCTCGGCCGACGCGGCAGAATGACCTCATGCTTCCCGTCATCGCGCTCGTCGGCCGGCCGAACGTCGGGAAGTCGACGCTGTTCAATGTTCTGACCCGCAGCCGCGACGCCCTCGTCGCGGACCTGCCCGGACTCACGCGCGATCGCAATTACGGCTACGGCCGGCTCGGGCCGATTCCCTATCTCGTCGTCGATACCGGCGGCCTGGTCGTCAATGCCGAAGGCATCGAGGAACTCATGGCGAAGCAGACGCTGCGCGCCATCGAGGAAGCAGACCGTGTGCTGTTCCTGCTCGATGCGCGCGAGGGCTGCGCGCATTCGGATCATTTCATCGCGCAGACGCTGCGCAAGCTCGGCAAGGACGTCGTGCTGGTCGCCAACAAGTCGGAAGGAATCGACAGCGCCACCGCCGGCGCCGATTTCCATCAGCTCGGGCTCGGCGAGCCGCTGACGATTTCTGCTGCGCACGGCGATGGCATGAAGGCATTGCTGGATTGCGCGCTGGCGGGTTTCACGGTGGCGCACGGCACGGGAGCCGTCGAAGAGCAGGGCATCCGCGTTGCCGTGATCGGCCGGCCCAACGTCGGCAAGTCGACGTTGATCAACCGGCTGCTGGGCGAAGATCGCCTGATTGCCTTCGACCAGCCCGGAACGACGCGCGATGCCGTGTTCGTGCCCTTCGAGCGTGATGGCAGGCAGTACACGCTGATCGATACCGCCGGTGTGCGCCGCCGTTCACGGGTCGAAGAAGCCATCGAGAAATTCAGCATCGTGAAGACACTGCAGGCCGTCGACGACGCGCATGTCGTCATCGGTGTCATCGATGCGCACGACACGGTCGCGGAACAGGATGCAAGCCTGTTCGGACTCGTCGCGGAGCGGGGCAGGGCGCTGCTGATCGCGGTCAACAAGTGGGATGGCATTCCCATGGACAAGCGCAACGAAATCCGCACCGGTATCGACCTGCGTCTGCCGTTCCTGGATTTCGCGCCGGTGCACTTCATTTCGGCGCTGCACGGCACGGGCGTGGGCGAACTCATGCGCGATGTGGGCAAGGCCTATGCTGCGTCGATGCGCGATCTGGCGACACCCGACCTGACACGCGTTCTCGAAGCCGCCATGCAGCAGCATCAGCCGCCGCTGATCCGCGGCCGGCGCATCAAGCTGCGCTATGCGCATCAGGGCGGCAAGAATCCGCCGATCATCGTGATCCACGGCAACCAGGTGCAGCACGTTCCGGAGGCCTACAAGCGCTATCTGTCGAATGTCTTCCGCAAGCACTTCCACCTCGAAGGCACGCCGGTACGGGTCGAATTCCGTTCGGACGAAAATCCCTTCAAGGGCAAGCGCAACGCGCTGACGCCGCGACAGGTGCAGAAGCGCAAGCGGCTGATGAAGAAGGTGAAGAGTCGGAAGGGTTAGGGTATGGCGACAGCACGAAAAATCCTCAAGCTCGACAAGCCGTTCGACATGCGACGCGGCGGCACGCTGCAGGACGTGCAGGTTGCCTACGAGACCTGGGGCGATCTGGCGTTCTGCGCCGACAATGCCATCCTGATCTTCACCGGCCTGTCGCCCTCGGCGCACGCCGCGTCGTCGACGGAAGATCCGTCGCCCGGCTGGTGGGAAGACATGATCGGACCAGGCCGGCCGATCGATACCCGCCGCTTCTTCGTCATCTGCATCAATTCGCTCGGCAGTCCGTACGGCTCGACGTCGCCGGCTTCGATCAATCCCGCGACCGGCAAACCCTATCGCCTGACGTTCCCGGTACTGACGGTCGAGGACATCGCTCGCGCAGGACACGAGGTCGCCGTGCATCTGGGCGTGAAGAAGCTCGCATCGGTCATCGGACCGTCGCTCGGCGGCATGACCGTGCTGGCGTACTGCGCGCTGTTTCCCAACGAAGCCCGCAGCGTCGTGTCGATCTCGGGCGCGGCGCGCTCGCTGCCGTTCTCGATTGCATTGCGTTCTTTGCAGCGGGAAATCATTCGCCGTGATCCCGCGTGGGACGAAGGCAACTACACGGCCGATGCCATGCCCGTCACGGGCATGCGACTGGCGCGCAAGCTGGGCATGATCACGTACCGGTCAGCCAAGGAATGGCAGATCCGCTTCGGCAGGGAACGTGCGAATGCCGAGGCCAAACCCGGCGATCCGTTCGGCATCGACTTCGAAGTCGAGTCGTACCTGGAGAATCACGCCATCAAGTTCACCGGCCAGTACGACCCGAACTGCTATCTCTACGTGTCGCGCGCCATGGATCTGTTCGACCTCGCCGATCACGGCGGGACGGTTGCGGATGCGCTCAAACGATTCACCGTCGAGCGTGCGCTGATCATGGGTGTGGAGACCGATCTGCTGTTTCCCATCGAACAGCAGCTGGAACTCGCGGATGGCCTGCGAACGGAAGGCCGCGACGTGCAGTTCGCGCGACTGCCCTCTCTGCAGGGGCACGATGCCTTCCTGGCCGACATGGATCGCTTCAGGCCGGCGATCGATGAGTTCCTGAAGCGGCTCTGAGTTTCGCTACTTCTCGTTTTCCAGGAACAACGCCGGATCGACCATCGCGCGATTCAGCGCCACGCCCCAGTGCAGATGCGGCCCGGTGACACGACCCGTGGCGCCGACCTTGCCGATCAGCTGACCCGCGGTCACCTTGTCGCCGACCTTCACGGCGAGGCTGTCGAGGTGGCAGTACATCGTCACGAGACCGAAGCCGTGGTCGATGTAGAGCGTATTGCCGTTGAAGAAAAAGTCGTCGGCCTCGACGACGGTGCCGTCCGCGGGCGACTGGATCGGCGTGCCAGTGGCAGCAGCGATGTCCATTCCCGAGTGAGGATTGCGCGGCTGGCCGTTGAAGATGCGGCGCGAGCCATAGGAATCCGATCGCACGCCGGCGACCGGCGACAGCAGCGTCAGTGAGGCCGTGCCGCTCGTCGTGAACTTCGACAGCGCGGCACTCGAGCGTTCCTGCTCCTGCGCGATGCGTTTCAGATCCTCCGGATTCGGATCGACCTGGCGCTGATTCTTGATGGTGAGTTTCTGCGTTCGATACTGCTTGTCGGTGATGTCGAACGACACTTCGCTCTTGCCTGTCCCGGTAAAGACCTGCAGTTTCTGCGGGCCCGGTTTCACAGCGAGCGGGATTCCCACCACCGCGACCCAGGCGTCGTCGCGTCGAATGACTGCGGTCTGATAATCGCCGTACATGACGCGCGGCGCAGCGCCAGCGCCAGGAACGGTGACGAACGCGATGCCGCCCGGAACGCGCGCTTCGCGGGGCAGGGCGCTGGCGAGCGCGGTCGAGGCGATGAATGTCAGCGCGGCGAATAGCAGTCGGAAACCTTTCAATGGACTATTCCTTCGATTCGATCAGCGTTTGTTCGACGCGGGCCCGGATGCGCCCGGTCGCAAGGCGCGCCTGGATTTCCTGACCCGTTGCGAGGTTGCGGGCGTCGGTTACTACATGTCCCTGCGCATCGCTCACGATCGCATAGCCCCGCTGCAGCGTGGCCAGCGGGCTGATCGCATCCAGCGTTCCCGCCGCGACTCTCAGTTGAGTCTTGAGATATTCCAGGCGTCGATGCAGCGCCGATCCGAGCGATGTATGCGCAACCTGCAATCGGCCTTTCACCGCAGCGAGTCGCACGGCCGGCGACGCATGACGCAGGTGTGCCGCCTGCTGCGCAACGATGGCGCGACGATGTCGCAACTGTTGCCGCAGCGCGCGTGTCAGACGCTGTTCGAGTTCATCGAGTCGCTGCGCCCGCTGGCGCAGTTCGATACCGGGATGACGCTGCGCTAGACGTCGGTGCAGCCAGTCGAGCTTGTTGCGACGGCTCGCCAGTGAGCGGCCGAATGCAGCCGACAGCCGTCGCGAGTTCAGCGTCAGGTGCCGCAGCCATTCATTGCAATCGGGGGCGGCGAGTTCAGCGGCGCCCGAAGGCGTGGGAGCGCGCTGATCGGCGACGAAGTCCGCGATGGTGAAATCGACTTCGTGACCGACGCCGCTGATCAGCGGAATGCTGCACGCGGCAATCGCACGCGCCACGATCTCTTCGTTGAAGGCCCACAGATCTTCGAGCGAGCCGCCGCCGCGCGCCAGGATCAGCACATCGCATTCGGCACGTGCCGACGCTCTGCGAATGGCCGCGGCAATCTGCGGCGCCGCTACGGCGCCCTGCACGGCGACCGGGTAGAGCAGCACGGGGACCGAACAGAAACGGCGGCGCAGGATATGCAGCACGTCGCGAATCGCGGCGCCGGTCGGTGAGGAAATCACGCCGATCCGTCGCGGCAGCCGCGGAATTGGCTTCTTGCGTTCGACCGCGAACAGGCCTTCCGCGGCCAGTGTCGTCTTGAGTTCGTCGAACCGTCTGCGCAGCAGACCTTCGCCGGCTTCTTCGATGTGATCGACCAGGAACTGATAATCGCCGCGCGGTTCGTACAGGCTGACCCGGCCTCGCAGCAGTACATGCTGGCCGTCGCGCGGACTGAACCGGGCGAGCAGGTTGCGCTGCCGGAACATGGCGCAGCGCAGTTGCGCCGAGTCGTCCTTGATCGAGAAATACCAGTGTCCGGACGAGGGGCGGGAGAGGTTCGACATCTCGCCCTCGATCCACAATGCTGAAAAACCGCGTTCCAGCATCATCCGGGCTTCGCGATTCAGGCGGGAGGGGGTATAGACGTCGCGTTCGGGCTGCAACGGCGTGAACAGATCGGACATTTCGGGAAGGCTACAGGCTACGGGCTACAGGCGACAGCCGGCGAAGCCCGAGTACGGCCAGATGCATGACGGGATGCGCGAAGCGAATCGCTCTGGCTGTGCCCCGTTGCCTGTAGCCTGTGGCCTTTTTCCGGTTTACCGGACCCCGGCCGCGGCGTACAATGGCGCGCTTTCATCGACAGGCCGTGGGCAAAGCACCATGCGTATTCTCGAGGAAGCGCTCACCTTCGACGACGTCCTTCTCGTACCGGCATATTCCGAGATTCTGCCGCGCGACGTCGATCTCAGTACCCAGCTCACCCGCTCCATCCGTCTCAATGTGCCGATGCTGTCGGCGGCGATGGATACCGTCACCGAGGCACGGCTCGCGATTACCGTCGCGCAGGAAGGCGGCCTGGGTGTCATTCACAAGAACCTGACCGCAGCCCAGCAGGCCGCCGAAGTCGCACGCGTGAAACGCTACGAATCGGGCGTGCTGCGCGATCCCATCACCGTCGGGCCCGAAACCTCGGTGCGCAAGGTGATGGAACTGTCGAGGCAGCACGGCTTTTCCGGCTTCCCCGTCGTCCAGGGCAAGAAGGTGGTCGGCATCGTCACCAACCGCGACCTGCGTTTCGAATCGCGTCTCGACGTGCCGGTCAGCGAAGTGATGACGCCGCGCGATCGCCTCGTGACCGTCGATGAGAATGCGACGCTCGCCGAAGGCAAGGCGCTCATGCACAAGCACAAGCTCGAGCGCGTGCTGGTGGTCAACAAGGATTTCGAGCTGCGCGGACTCATCACGGTCAAGGACATCACCAAGCAGACGACTTTCCCGAATGCTGCGCGCGACGCTCAGGGCAAGTTGCGCGTCGGAGCGGCGGTTGGCGTCGCCGAAGGCACGGAAGAGCGCGTCGAGCTGCTGGTGAAGGCCGGTGTCGATGCCATCGTCGTCGATACGGCGCACGGTCACAGCAAGGGCGTGATCGAGCGCGTGCGCTGGGTGAAGCAGAACTATCCGCAGGTCGAGGTCATCGGCGGCAACGTCGCGACCGGCGCCGCGGCCAGGGCGCTGGTCGAAGCAGGTGCCGATGCTGTGAAAGTCGGCATTGGTCCCGGGTCAATCTGCACGACGCGCATCGTCACCGGCGTCGGCGTGCCGCAGATCTATGCGATCAGCGAAGTGTCGGCGGCATTGAAAGGCAGCGGCGTGCCGCTGATCGCCGATGGCGGTGTGCGCTTCTCCGGCGATCTCGCCAAGGCCATCGCCGCGGGTGCCGACACGGTCATGATGGGCGGCAGCTTCGCCGGCACCGAAGAAGCACCCGGCGAAACGATCCTGTACCAGGGGCGCACGTACAAGAGCTATCGCGGCATGGGCTCGCTGGGTGCCATGCAGCAGGGCTCGGCCGATCGCTATTTCCAGGAAAACACCGGCAACAATCCGAACACCGCCAAGCTCGTGCCGGAAGGCATCGAAGGCCAGGTGCCCTACAAGGGCTCCGTCGTCGCCGTGATGTTCCAGATGGCCGGCGGCCTGCGCGCCTCGATGCACTACTGCGGATGTTCGACCATCAAGGAAATGCACCAGAAGGCGCAGTTCGTGAAGATTTCGTCGGCGGGCATGCGCGAAAGCCACGTGCATGACGTGACGATCACCAAGGAAGCGCCGAACTATCGAGTCAGCTAACGGGCTACAGGCTACGGGCGACAGGCGACAGCCAGAATCAAGAGCGACCGATTCTGACTGTGGCCTGTAGCCTGTCGCCCGTAGCCTCCCCAATCCGAGGCCCCTTCGCTTGAACTCATCGCCGACATCGACTTCTGCCTCACTCCCGGACATCCACGCACATCGCATCCTGATTCTCGATTTCGGCGCCCAGTACACGCAGCTCATTGCGCGTCGCGTCCGTGAGAGCGGGGTCTATTGCGAAATCCATCCGTGGGATATGTCGGATGATGACGTCCGCAAATTCCAGGCACGCGGCGTGATTCTGTCGGGCGGCCCGGAGTCGGTCACCGATGCACAGCCGCCGGCGTCGCCACAGTCGGTGTTCGAACTGGGCGTTCCGGTGCTGGGCATCTGCTATGGCATGCAGACGATGGCGAAGCAACTGGGCGGTCGGGTCAGCGCTTCGAATCATCGCGAGTTCGGCTACGCGCAGGTCACGACGTCTGCGCCGTCGCGGCTGCTCGATGGTCTGCGCGATCACACCGATGAACAGGGCAGGGCACTGCTCGACGTCTGGATGAGTCACGGTGATCGCGTCGAAGAACTTCCCGACGGCTTCGTCGCCACCGCTTTCACCAGCAGCATCCCGCTCGCCGCGATGGCCGACGAATCGCGCCAGTTCTACGGCGTGCAGTTCCATCCAGAAGTGACGCACACCCTGCAGGGCACGCAACTGCTCGAACGCTTCGTGCGCGAGATCTGCGGCTGCGACGCGCGCTGGAGCGCGGGTAACATCATCGCCGATTCGATCGCCCGCATCCGCGAGCAGGTCGGCAGCGATCATGTGCTGCTCGGCCTGTCGGGCGGCGTGGATTCCTCGGTGGTCGGCGCGCTGTTGCACAAGGCCATCGGCAAGCAGCTCACCTGCGTATTCGTCGATCACGGTCTGCTGCGCCTGCATGAAGGCGATCAGGTCATGGAGACGTTCGCGAAACACATGGGCGTGCGCGTGATTCGCGTCGACGCGGAAGAACGGTTCCTGAAAGAACTCAAGGGCGAAACCGATCCCGAGCGCAAGCGCAAGATCATCGGCCGCCTCTTCGTCGAAGTGTTCGAAGAAGAGTCGGCGAAGCTGCAGGGCACTCGCTGGCTGGCGCAGGGCACGATCTATCCCGACGTCATCGAATCGGCAGGCTCCAAGACCGGCAAGGCGCATGTGATCAAGAGCCATCACAACGTCGGCGGCCTGCCGGAGAAAATGAATCTCAAGCTGCTCGAACCGCTGCGCGAACTGTTCAAGGACGAAGTGCGCCGCCTCGGCGTCGAACTCGGCCTGCCGCGCGAGATGGTGTATCGCCATCCGTTCCCGGGTCCCGGACTCGCAGTGCGTATTCTCGGTGAAGTGACCAAGCCATACGCGGATCTGCTGCGCAAGGCGGATGCAATCTTCATCGAGGAACTGCGCAGCCACGATCTCTACGACCGTACCAGCCAGGCGTTCGCGGTCTTCCTGCCGGTGAAGTCGGTGGCAGTGATGGGCGATGGCCGTCGCTACGACTACGTCATCGCGCTGCGATGTGTCGAAACCATCGACTTCATGACGGCCCGCTGGTCGCGTCTGCCCTACGAATTCCTCGATCTCGTGGCCCGCCGGGTCATCAATGAAGTGCAGGGTATCTCCCGCGTTACGTACGACATCTCCGGCAAGCCGCCGGCGACGATTGAGTGGGAATAACTATTTGCTTGTCATCGTGCCGTCTCCCGCCGGCCGGTGAATATTGACGGGGCCTACGTGAGGAGCGTACAGTTAATCTGTACAGATATATGTACAGACGGAGTGTGCGCTGGTGTCCGACGTGAATGTCACCGATCTCCGACAGAATCTTCCCGCGTATCTCGAGCGCGCGCGACGTGGTGAGCGCATCCGGGTCACCTCCAGGGGAGAGGTGATCGCGGAGATTTCTCCTCCTAAAGCCACGCAGCACGAAGTCGAGACGATCCGCTCGCAGTTGCGCGGCTCGGTGGTGCATTACGAGTTGCCCATGGAGTCCGCATATGACCCGAAGGAGTGGTCAGCCAACCAATGATCGTGCTCGATACACACGTTCTGGTGTGGTGGGTCTCCGGGGAGACGAAGAATTTTTCGCGCAAGGCGCGCCAGTTGCTTGAACAGCACGGCAGGCGCAACGAACTGCTCATCTCGTCCATCTCGATCTTCGAGATCGTTACGCTCGAGCGTCGCGGCCGGCTGCGCTTCAATGTTTCGGCTTCGGCATGGCTCGACCAGGTGCGACGACTCCCCGAGTATCGCATCGAACCGCTGACGGACGACATTGCTGAGCGGGCCGGTCAATTCGGCGATGTCTTTCCCGGGGATCCCGCTGACAGGCTGATTGCGGCGACCGCGCTGGTGCACGGCGTACCGCTCATGACGCATGACGAAAGGCTACAGCGCATCGAGCACCTCACGACGGTTTGGTGATCCGCGGCCTCGAGCAGTGTCCGTGTGTTTCATTCCAATCGACGCACGATCAGCGCTGCACGCGCGAGGCAGTCATGCGCAGGGGTTCTTCATAAGTTCTTAATATTCGCTCTCTAGCATGCGGCGCTCGTTTTGGTCCGCTGACCAAATTCCAACAACGAGGATTTGCCGCCCCATGCGTTCGATTCGACTTGCCGTTGCGCTGTCTCTTGCCTGTACCGTGGCCAATGCAGCCACTACTGCCGATGCTCCCGACGAGCAGGTGCTGGAAGCCGTGATCGTAACCGGCTCGCGCATCGCGCGTCCCGAGCTGGAGTCGGCCATGCCCATCAACGTGATCAGCATGGACCAGATGAAGGACTTCGGTCGCCTGAGCGTGTACGACGCGCTGGTGCTGAATCCCGCCGTGGGTCCGGGTCTCGGCGAGTTCAACTCCGGCGGCACGGAATACGACAAGGGCGTGGCCAACATCAATCTTCGTCAGCTGGGCACGAACCGTTCGCTGGTCGTCGTCGATGGCCATCGCTGGGTATCCGGCGGCGCGCGCATTGCGGCGGTGGATCTGAACACGATTCCCTCGGCGCTGATCGATCGCATCGAGACGGTGACCGGCGGCGCGGCGGCCATCTACGGCGCCGACGCAGTGACGGGCGCGATCAACGTGATCATGAAGAAGAAGGTCGAGCGTTCCGAGGTGTCCCTGATCAGCGGAATTTCCGACCAGAGCGACGCCTCGCAGACGCAGTTCTCGGCGGTGACCGGTTTCAGCTTCGCCGACGATCGCGCGAACGTGGTGCTCGGCGGCAACTTCACGAAGACCGATCCGGTGATGCTGGTGGACCGTCATCCCGACTACTACACCTACATCGCCAATCCGGCCAACACCGGCCCGAACGACGGCATCCCGGACAATATCCTCGGCACCTATCGGCAGTTCTATCGTTCGCACTATCCGACGTTCTGCATCCAGAACAACGGCACGGCGGGCTGCAACAACAGCAGCATCAGGGACGGCAACTGGTACCAGCTCATCGGCAACCAGGTCGTCAACATTCCCAAGAACTATTACACCGTGGTCACCGGCGGCGAGACCGGGCAGCAGAACTGGACGGGTCCTGCCGATTACGACACCGGCACCGGCCTGTTCGACAATCTCTACCAGCGCGACAAGTCGGAGAAGGGTTCCTTCTACGGCAATCTCGAATTCCAGCTCACGCCGGACATCACCTGGAACACCACGCTGGGTTACGCCTACGCGAAGAACAGCGGCGTGGCCCAGTGGCCGGAGTATCGCGACGATGTGCGCCCGACCAACTGGTGGGCCATCAACGGCGTCGGCACCACGGGCGAAATCGCGCGCCTGACCGACCCGTACCTGCCGGAGTCGCTGCGCAGTTTCATGCTCGCCAACTCGCTGACCTCGATTCCGCTCGACCGTCACTACCTGAACCTGCCGGCGCCGACGCAGATCGACACGCGCCATTCCTACACCGTCGGTACGGACCTCGCCGGACCGCTCACGGAACGCATCGACTGGAATGCCTACGCGCGCTACGGCCAGGTGACCGACGACATCGACACCATCAACATGGTCGGCGCGCAGCAGTGGCGCTATTCGCGCAATGCGGTGCTGCTGGACGGGCAGGTCGTGTGCGCCGACGCCGCGGCGCGCGCCGCGGGTTGTGTGCCGTTCAATTACTACACCACCGATGCGCCCAGCCAGGCGTGGAACGACTACGCGCTGTTCACGCGCCATGAAAAGACGGAGAACTCGCTGCTCAGCGCCGGTGCCGGTCTCAGCGGCAGCGTACTGACCTGGTGGGCGGGCGACGTATCGGTGGCCGCGGGCGTGGAATGGCGCGAGGAAAAGCTGCGCACGCGGGACGATCCCGACACCACGAAGCTCGCCAACATCGTCTTCTCGCCGGGCAACGACAATGCGCTGCATCCGGCCATGGATGCCAGTCGCAAGGTTTCCGAGGCCTATGCAGAAGTGGTGGTGCCGTTGCTGAAGGACCTGCCGGTCGCGCGCAAGCTGCAGGTGGAAGGCGCGTACCGCTATTCGGACTACAGCGACAATGCGAGCACCGATACCTGGAAGTACGGCCTGACCTGGGCGCCGGTCCAGGGCGTGACCCTGCGAGGCGTGAAGTCATACAGCACGCGCGTGCCGAACTTCGGCGAGCTGTACGCGCCGATCAATACGATCACGCTCGGTCACATCAGCGATCCCTGCCAGGCCTCGTTCATCCTTCAGGATTCGGACCGTGCGGCCAACTGCGCGGCGACGGTGCCGGGCTGGACGGGCCCGCTGCCGAATCCGAATCTCAACGCGCCGCGCTACACGACCGGCGGCAACCCGGACCTGGAACCGGAAACGTCGGATTCCTACACCTACGGCATCGTCCTGCAGCCGGCCTTCCTGCCGGGACTCGACGTGACGGCCGACTACTGGAACATCCGCATCGACGACGTCATCACCTCGCTGTCGTACACGAACATCATGAATTCCTGCGTCAACGCCAGCGGCGGGCCGGACATGGGCTACTGCCAGTTCGTGCATCGCTTCACCGATACCACGGCCGATCACAACATCGGCGAGGTGAACCTGGTGCAGTCGCAGTACGCCAACCTTGCGGGCCGCGACGTGCGCGGCATCGACTACAGCGCACGCTATGGTTTCCTGCTGGGTGCCGGCAAGGCGCGCATCGGCTTCAACGGCACGCGTCTGCTCGAACAGACCACCATCTCGCAGGTGGGCGCCAACGGCACCGATTCTGCCGGCGCCTGGAATTACCCGCACTTCCACGGCACCCTGACGCTGGGCTACGACATCGGCGCGTTCGCCTTCGGCGTGAACACCACGTTCATCAGCAAGAGCCGTTTCAGCGCCACCGACCAGTCGGATGAAACGCGCCAGAGGCCGTATGTGCCCGCGTATTTCAAACACGACGTGAACTTCGCCTGGCGCGCGACGGAAGCACTGACCGCGTCGCTGGGCGTCAAGAACGTCACCGACAACTTCGTCGACCACCCCGCGCTGCAGGTGAACGTCACCACGACGCCGCACCTGAGCGAAGGCGGTCCGTCCTCCGCGGCGTACTACGACATGATCGGCCGCTACTACTTCGCCACCGTGAAGTACGGCTTCTGAGTAACGCGTCGTGAAAAGCGGGGTGATGGCAATCCTGACGGCAAGCCTGCTGCTGGCTTCGTGCGCGAGCACGCACGAAGCCGGCCCGCGCAAGGGGCCGCTGGTCGTCGCGCATCGCGGCGGTGCGCTGCTGTGGCCGGAGAACACGCTGCCGGCATTTCGCGAAGCCATCGCCGCCGGCGTGGACGTGCTCGAGTTCGACATGGTGCTGACGGCGGACGACCGCGTTCTCGTCAGCCACGATCCGGACGTGAATCCGCAGTTCTGTCTGTCGGGGCCGCAGGGCGTTGCGCCCGGGCCGGTGCGTGCCATGACGCTCGCGCAGGCGCAGGACTTCGATTGCGGCTCGCGGCATCGGGCGATCTATCCCACGCAGAAGCCAATTCCCGGCACGCGCATGCCGTCGCTGGAGGAGGTGCTGGAGGCGACGCGGGACAGCAAGGTGCAATATTTCGCCGAGATGAAGATGCCGAAGCCGCAGGCGGCCGACCAGGTCGACCCCGATCTGTTCGCCGCCCGCGTCCTTGCGGTCATTGAACGGTACGGTGTCGCCGATCGCGTCATCCTGCAGTCCTTCGATTTCAGGACGCTGGATGCCGCGCATCGCCTCGACCCGCGCATCCCCACCTGTCTGCTGGGCCTGCAGAATGAAAGCGCGGTGAAGATCCTCGAGCAGATCCGCCAGCACCGCGCGAGCTGCGTCGTGCTGCGCCGGAACCAGGTGGACGCCGCCGATTTCGCCACCCTGAAGCAGGCCGGCGTGACCGTCTTGTCGGAAGTCGTGGACACGGCCGAGGAATGGCAGGCCTACGTCGGGCTCGGCGTCGACGGCCTGTTCACCAACGATCCGGTGGGTGCCATCGAATTCCTGAAGCAGGCGGGCCTGCGCCCTCAGTGAGAGTCCAACGCTTCCGATTCCGGGGTTGCGGCCCCGATCGGGGAGGTCCTATTATCGAGAACGATTTTCATTTGAGATGACCTCCGCCCGGCTCTGGAGGCCTGCAACACCATGGCTGCATCCGCTTCCACCACTGCCCCCACTGCGCTGCAGGTCATTTCCCGCATCGCCGCCAGTTTTCTCGGCGGCTGGCTGTTCGTCTGGGGGCTGACGGTATTCGGCATTTCCTTCGGCGTCTGGGCGGGCGCGGACTACCACCAGATGGAGTCCCTCATGTACCTGCTGGCGTTCGTGGTCTTCCTCGTTGTGTTCCTCTGGGCCTATGCAGCTGCCAGCCTGAAACGTGTCTGGTACGTGCTCGCCGGGGGCGGCGCGCTGATGACGGCCGCGGCCTGGTTGCTCATTCCGTCGCTGACCGCCTGAGTCCGGCCGGAGACTGCTGATGTTTTCATCGTTCCGCCTCTCCATGACCTGGATGCACACGTGGGTGGGCCTGGTGCTCGGCTACGTGCTGATGGTCTGTTTCTTCTTCGGCGCCCTGTCGGTGTTCGATCGCGAGATCGATCGCTGGGCCATTCCGGAGACGCGCTTCGAGCCGCAGACCCTGCCGTCCTACGACACGATGCTGCGGCCGATCTTCGAGCAGATGCAGCCGAGCAGGGAATCGCTGGAAGAGGCGAGTGCGCGCATCGGCGGCAAGACGCCGGAGTTCACTCCGGCGGCCGGCTTCGGCGCCTACACCACGCATCGCGATCCGGTGCTGGAGCTGTATTCGGAATATCACGTCACCAACAATCCGGCCGATCCGCACGATCATGTCTACGGCTACGCGACCATCGATCCGCGTACCGGTCGCCAGTTGCCGGACGACCAGCTCAAGATCGGCAGCGAATTCTTCTATCCGCTGCACTTCAGCCTGCATTTCGAATGGCTCGACATCGGCTACTGGCTCGTCGGCATCGCTGCGCTGGTGATGCTGGCCGCGCTGGTCAGCGGCGTGGTGATCCATCGCAAGATCTTCCGCGAGTTCTTCACGTTCCGTCCGAACAAGCAGACCCAGCGCAGTGCGCTCGATCTGCACAACCTCACCGGTGTGGTCGGACTGCCGTTCCATTTCTTCTTCGCACTGACGGGCCTGATCGTGTTCGCCGGCATCTATTTTCCGGTGGGGCACACGATGCTCGAGCCCGTGCATGAACTGCACGAGCAGCGCGAGGCTGCCGCGAAGGGCCTGGCGTTCGATCCGGCGGGTGTGCCGGCGCCGATTGCATCGGTCGATGCGATGGTCGAGGAAGCGAAACGTCGCTGGGCCGCCCGCGACATGAGCGGCGAAGTGGGCTACCTGGGCGTCACGCACGTCGGCGACGCCAACAGCTACGTCAGCGTCTACCGCGCCGGTACGGATCGCGTGACGCTGACGGGGCAGGGCATTCACTTCAACGCCACGACCGGCGCGGTCATTCTCGAAGAGCCGTCACCTTCGGCGGTCGAAGGCATTACCGACTTCATGACCGGCCTGCACCTGCAGCACTTCCGGCACTGGATGCTGCGCTGGCTGTATGTGATGGGCGGTCTCGCCGGCTGCGCCTGCATCGCGACCGGCTTCATCTTCTTCGTCGAGAAGCGCAAGCGGCAGCATGCCAAGGCCGGCGTCAGCGGCGCACGCTGGGCGGATGCGATGGCCGTGACGGCAGTGACGGGAATGGTGATCGCGGCGGTCGCCATACTGGTCGGCAATCGCCTGTTGCCGGCCGGGCTTGCCGATCGCGGCGTCTGGGAAGAGCGCATCTTCTGGTTCGCGTGGCTCGCGGCGTTGCTGCATGCGGCCTGGCGCAGCGCGCCGGTGCAGCAGGCGCGCATCGCACCCGCGTGGCGCGAACAATGCTGGGCGATCGCAGTGCTGGCAGTCGCCGCCGTGCTGCTGAACTGGATCACGACCGGCGATCACCTGATCAGGACCATCGGCGAAGGCTACTGGCCCGTGGCAGGCGTGGATCTCTCGCTGCTGGTGAGCGCCGCGATTGCCGCATTCGCGGCCCGCAAGCTGCGGCTGCGCGAACTGACCGCGACGCAACCCGCCGGGAGAACCGTGGATACCGCAGCGGAAGCTGCACATGCGTGACCCGCTGTTGCTCGCTGCCGGATTGCTGATCTGCATTGCCGGTTTCGCCTGGCTTGCCCTGGCGATGGACGTCCACTGGCAGCAGGTGCGTGCAGACGCCTCGCCCGCACGCTCCACCAAACGCAGCCTGCGCATCCTGGGCGGTGTCGCCATCGCCGTTTCGCTGTGGCTGTGCCTGGCGGTCGATCACGCCACGATGGCGTCGCTCGTGTGGTTCATGACCCTGACCGCGTCCGCCCTCACGGTTGCGTTCACGCTGACGTGGCGACCGCGCCTGCTCGGTCCGCTGGTGTTCTGGATTCGTCCGGCGGCGCAGCGGCTGGATTAAATCGCGACGCCCCAAAATCAACCGTGCTTACGCTCACTCTTGCGACGAAGCGATTCTCGCCGCTCGTCGCCAGTTGTGGGAGATTGCCCACCCTTGCGGCTCATGATGGCGTCGAACGCCTTGAGATCGGCACGATTGCGCCGTGCCTCGAAAAAGGCCACGGCATCCAGAGCAGATAGCTTCTCGGCAACGGCCATCGTCACGAACTGATTGATGCTGGTGCCGTCTTCCTTGCTGGCTCGTTCGACAGCAGCCCGGAGGGAACGCGGCAGCCGCAACGGGTATGTGGATGGGGCCTTCATTGCACTTTCCTCAACGCTTCCGATGGAAGCCACAGCTTGATTCCGAAACGCGCCGGCACGAGACCGAAATCGCGGCGATTGAACGTAACCAATGCATCGGCGCCGCCATTCACCGCCGCTTCGAGAACCATTTCGTCGCCGGGATCCCGCAACTGGGGTCGCCAGAGATAATGCGTCACGACGGGCTCGACGAAAATCGCCAGCGCATCCAGAAATTGCTGAACCTGTCGCACTGTCAGACCGGCGGCACGGCGATGTTCCGGATCGAGACATGTGGCCTCGTACTCTACGAATAGTGGCACGCTTACCAACAGAGTGATCGCCTCGCGCCGGGCCAGGCGAAGCAACTCGGCTGAGGCGCCGGCTGGACTGCGCATGCCAGCCGTTACGACATCAGTATCGAGCACGTACCTCATGCGCTGGATGATATCACCAGCGATATCATATCGAAAAGCACGTGACCGACGCCCCTGGCGACTTCCCTGACGACCAGGGGCTTCTGATTTCATGACGCCTATTCGCCGATTCTCGGCGCGGACATGTCTCTTCCGTACTGATGCAGCACGAGGTGCGAAACGTTGCCTGCGCCGTCCTTCACGAAGGTGACCTGCGCATCGACCACTTTGAAGAAGAATTCGGTTTCGGATTCCGGAAAGAGTTCGAACTCGGCCTGGCCTGTCAGTCGCACGAACAGATGACTGTTCTCGGCCGTCAACTTTGCGATCAGATTCGGTGCAAGTTGAAAGCTGCCCGCGTAACGCTGGATGAGTTGCGGATCGAGGGTAATCGCCTTTCGCGTCGCAGCAAGCGGTGTGGTCGGCGGCAACAGGAACGGCAACGCCGTATGCGCAATCGAGAAATACGACGTTCCGTGGTTCAGATCCTGAAAGGTGTGTTGACGCACGACAAAAGTCGAACCCGCACCGGACAGCGCAGCGGCGAGCGGCAGCGCCCGAGTAAGCTGCAGATCGTCCGGCGCCGACGTGATGAACACGCGTCGTCCTTCTCCCTGGGGCGCTATCGTTTTCGCTTTGTCGAGGATCGATAGATCGTTGGCGAGCGAGGGACTGCCGATCAAATAGCCTGCAAAAGCGTGTGGTTTGTTGACGAGCACGGTGGCGGCGAAGAGGCCGCCTAGCGAGTGGCCAAACAGCACGGCCTGCTGCGGGTCCAGTGGATAGCGAGCTTCAAGGAAAGGGCGCAGATCTTCGACGATGAATGCCTCGAACGCCGCGCCGCCATCGCCCGCTGGGCGTGTGTCGCCGCTTTTTCGTTCGATATGTACGTGGATCAGATCGATCTCGCGCGGGCCGATGTGGATGCCGCTCTCGTTTGGATAGCCGATGGCGATTACGTACGTCGGCGCCACGATTCCGAACGCAGTAAGCAGACGCGCAGTAGGCCCGATGAGATCGTAGCCGCCATCAAGCGCGTAGATTGCCGGAAATTTCTGGTCAGGCGGCGTGGACGCATCAACGGATTGAATGCCGGGCGGTCCCGGACGCGTCACTTCGATCAGGAAGTCGCGACCTGCGCGCTCAGAATGCAGGACATATCGATCGGTCCGGACTTGTAACGCGGGACCGGTTGATACGATCTTCAGATTCGGTGATGACGTTGCTGCATGCGCTGCAACCGAAGCAAGGATCGATCCGATGCAGGTCAATGCCAGAAGAAGGCGGGGGTGCATGCGTAGTCTCCGGGCGTCCTGCGAACGTACATGGCGTGGTCGACTGAATATCGATCTTTAATTATCGTATATCAATAATTATTGATTGACAATCGCATGGTCGTGGCTATTCTTGTTCGCTGCGTTCATTCACCGATCCGCTACGAGAGCAGGCATGAGTACGAAAGCAGAATCACGGTTATCCGCGATAAAGAGATTCAGCGGCGCAGCGAAACGGCTGTGCGGGATGTACATGGGCGCCATTGGTCTCTGGCTGGCCGCGTGGCTATCGATCATTGCATTTGCCCCGACCTCGGGCAGTTGGGGTTTGAATGTGGGAAGCGCCTCGTCGATCTGGAGCATCGGCATTGGTTTGGGTCGCGTTGAACCGGGCGACGCTCTCTATCGCAGGGTCTCCATCGATCAGATCGTCAGTGCCGAGTCCAAAATTCTGCTCGGTCTTGTTGTGCTGCTTTATTTCGCGTGGCTGCTGAAGTTTACGTATCACATGTTCAAGCTTTTCGGTAACTATGCGAGGGGCGATATCTTTGCCCCAGACAACATCCGCCAGATCCGGCAGATCGGAGTCACTACATTGCTCGGATTCGCAGCGCAGTTCTTGCCGGCCTTGTTCGCCTATTTGCTGGTGCAGGCGGGTCCGCAGCCATGGTTACCGCCAGTGGACGTGAATGTCGGTTCTTTTGGCTCGTTCTGGCCCCTGTATGCGGGCGTCGTTATCATTTTTGTTTCCTGGGTGATGGACGTCGGCCGGGAGATTCGCGATGAAAATCGAGAGCTGGAAGCCGAGCAGGCATTGGTGATCTAGTTTGATTTGAGAGTGAGTACATGCCGATCGTTGTCAATCTCGATGTCATGCTGGCGCGTAGAAAGATGCGGCTCAATGAGCTGGCCGACCGCATCGGCATCACGCCACAGAATCTTTCCGTGTTGAAAACCGGCAGGGCGCGCGCCATCCGATTCGGCACGTTGGAAAAACTGTGCGAGATCCTGGAATGCCAGCCCGGCGATCTCTTCGCGTATGAACAACCTTCGACCAGGCAGCCGGCCCATGGTGTGTCGAATTTGTCGAAAGCAAGGGCCCGGCGTGCGGGATAGCGCTGTGTCAGGTCGTTGGTCAGGGGAGTATGAACATCATCACGAGTTCTCGTCGTGATGTCCGCCTAGTTGTCGGAGCGAGGTCATTGCATGAAAGCCGTTCGCTTCCCTCGCTGGACCGTGCAAGAGCCAGTACGGAATCCGCTATCCTCCCGCGCATGAATCAGCCGGACCCGTCTTTCACCCCGATCGCCGAGATCGACGCCCACTGGATGCGTCATGCGATCCGGCTCGCGCAGATGGCGCAGGCAGCAGGCGAGGTTCCCGTGGGCGCAGTCATCGTCAAGGACGGCAACCTGCTGGCGGAAGGCTGGAACCGGCCCATCAGCACCAGCGATCCGACCGCCCACGCAGAAATGATTGCACTGCGCGCCGCTGCCCAGAACATCGGCAATTACCGCCTGCTCGACACGACGCTCTACGTAACGCTGGAGCCGTGTGCGATGTGCGCCAGTGCGATGGTGCATGCCCGCGTGAAGCGGCTGGTCTATGCCGCCACCGATCCGCGGGCGGGCGCGGCAGGGTCGGTCTTCAACATCGTGCAGCACGCTGCACTCAACCATCGGCTGGACATGACGACTGGTGTACTCGCCGGGGAATGCAGCGGATTGCTGCGGTCGTTTTTCGCGGCGCGCCGTCAGGTTAGAGAGAACGTCTGAATCTACCCACGCCATGAGCGTGAAAATGCGCCTGCTTGCTTTCGAAATACAGAAATCTGTAGCATCGATCCATGAAGACAACACTCGACATCAACGACCAGTTGCTGGCCGACGCCAAGGCACTTGCGGCGCAGCAGCGCACCAGTCTGACTCGCGTGATCGAGGAGGGCCTGGAACTGCGCCTTCGAAGTCAGGCGGCGCCTCAGCGCGGCAAGCTCCGCCTTCCTGTATTCAAGGGGCGTGGAGGTCTGGCGACCGGAGTCGACCCGCTGAGCAACAAGGCGATGTTGGCAGCATTGGGCGATGACGCCTGACGTCAATGTCCTCGTCGCTGCGTCGCGCAGCGACCATCCCCACCACTCGATCGCGCGCAGGTGGCTGGAACAGGCCGCCTCTGCTGCGGCTTCTGGCAGCACTTTGGTCTTGATGCCAATGGTGATCGCCAGCTTCCTGCGTCTGGTGAGCAGCCCCAGGATCTTCCCGGAACCGACTCCCGTCGAGGACGCTGTCGCCTTTATCGATGCGCTGCTTGCCGCTCAAGGTGTTCGCCTCGCGGAGCTGGGGGCCGAGTGGCCGCGTCTGAGACAGCTTTGCGTTGAGAAGCAGCTCAAGGGCAATGCCATTCCGGATGCCTGGCTGGCCGCTGCAACCATTCATCTTGGCGAACACCTGGTGAGTTTCGATCGGGACTTCAGGAAGTTGATCGGCAGGTCGCAGTTCACGTTGCTCGTAGCGGATGCCGGGTAATCAACATCTATCGCGCTCCATGGTCCTCAAGCCGTTCTTCCATCGGTCGGGCTGATGGCAAAGCGGTGACCTTGGCAGACATCCGCTCATGGATCAGCGCGTGACGAACTACTATGACGACCTGTTCGCTCGGTTGATTGGCGACGGTGTCGCGCAGCGGATCGCCGTCGAGCGAATCGCGACTGCTTATCTTGACGGAAAGCCTGTACGCACTGGCAAGAAGAAGGCCACGAAGAAGGAACGGGACAGCCTCTTCTGGGCGAGCGATGTCGTGAAGAGCTGCCAGCCCGACGTGTGGGGTGGCGAGGCGATGTTGCTCGCCCTGGTGCGATATTTCGGGCAGGAGTTCGTGACTACCGATGGATTGGTGACGCGGATTGCGCGCGAGACGCCCGAGGTGCTGGTCCACGCGGTCAGACGCTCCGGGCTCGTCTTGAAATCGCACTCGCCACGGCGAATTGAACTGGACCAGGCCGCGATCGAGAACGAAGCAGTCGCCGAGCTGTGTCGGATGCTCGATCTGTTCGCCCAGGCGCACCACGAACGGGTCGCGGTCCTGGACGCGCAGAAGGCGCAGCTGGCGGGGTTGTCGGTCTTCGATCTCCTGCTCTACGCGAGCCTCTACGCCTTCGAAGTGCTCGTTCCGAGGGACTTCGATGTCAAGGCGTCCGCACTGCCCTCCGGAGTGGATGTTCAGGTCGCCTGGGATGCACTCAGCGATCTGCTTGCGTGGAAGCTCGCAGGGACCAGCAGTTCGTCACTGAAGCTGACGGACGACGGCATCGGAAGGTCGCTTGCGCGGCATCTTCGACCGGTTCTCTTCGAATCCGGCACGGCCGGCGCGGGCGAAGCCCTGCGGAATCTGCACGCCTTTCACGCGCTGATGGACGCGCAGATCGAGTTGAACGAGTTCATCTCCAGGTCCGCTGACGCATTCAGCTACGACGACGGTGTTCGGTTCGAGAGGCGTGGCGATCGGCTCGAGATCGTCGAGGTGGATCCGGCCGCACGGGAGGCGTGGCAACGCGACGGGCTGAAGCTCGGGCGCCTGCATGGATACTGGTTCCACCGCGCGGTCGACACCTACGTCGAGCAGGTGGCCGCCGATCAGGCCGCATGGATGATCGGTCGAGCGGAGAACGCGGAGGCCAACCGGCTGGCCTGGCTGCGGGCTCTGCAAGCGCAGCTTCGACTGCGTGAGGCGTACGGTGTCGCCGACACGGTGACGTCCGACGCCGGAGACACGGTCGATCTCTTCCGCGCGCTGCTGTCGCTCGACCTGATGTCCGCCTTCTTCCTGCGGGACTTCCTGGCCGCCTTCGCCGAACGTGTCGATGCTTCGGGCGACTGGATCGTCGCGTTGCAGCGTCTGGCCATGGATGGCCTTCGCGACGGGCTCCAGAACCGACTGCCGCTCACCTGGTCGGGTCGGGACTCCAAGGTGTCCAAGATCACCGGGTGGACCGTCACGAAGTCGCAGCCGGGAGGCGATCCGCGGATGGCGTCCGCGATCCTGGACTTCTGGACGCATGACATGGTCGCGACGGCGGAACGGCTGCAGCGCAATGAGCCAGGTCTTCATCCCCATCTGTTCGAGCGGCCGGTCCTCAAGTTCGGGGCGACGCTGGTGCAGTTGCCGTGGGTCGTCGGCGTGCAGAACAACAGCACGGCTGCGATCAACAACCTGAGGCGGCTCGGCGCGCGCCGCGGGCAGGCGCGGGACGAGGCGCAACGGATCGAAGCAGGGATCGCCAGACTGCTCGAGGAGCGCGGGTTCAGGACGCTGCTCAACTGGGCGCCGCCGCGCAACGCGGAGGACGCTGGCGAAGTGGATCTGATCGCCACCTTCGACGGGCATCTCTTCATCATCGAGGTGAAGTCGACGTTCATGCGACGATCCCAGCGCGATGCCTGGCTGCACGCCACCACTGCGCTTCGCAAAGCCGGTCAGCAGCTTCGGCGCAAGGCAGAAGCGGTGTTGCTGGCCATCTCTTCCGACGTGGGGTTTCGCACGCAGCTGGGTTGGGCCGAGGGCCTGATTCCGACCCGGCAACACGTGTGGATCGCCGACACGTGCATCGAATGCGACCACCAGCGGTTCGGCGGCTTTCTGAAGATCTCCATCGAAGAGCTGCTCATTGCACTGCGTGATGATCGGCACCTGTTGAACGATCCTGGACGACCGCCCGCCGGGAACGGTGGAGTCAGCGAGGTGCCTGAAGTGGATGCAGATGCGCCTGGCGCGAGTCTGTACCCCGAAGGCTTCAATGCCGAACGCTTTGTCGAGGTGATCGAGACCGAGGCAGTTTGGGATGTGTATCCTGCGCAGCCTTCGAAAGCCCTGCAGACTTCCGGATGACCGCGCCTCACCTCGCCCTGTCGGGCGAACACGATTTCATTCGCTACCTGGTGGCGCGCTGCCTGTCGACGCTGGCGGTGCAGATGCAGACGGTCGCCGTCGGCTGGCAGGTCTACGCGATGACGCGCGATCCGCTGCACCTCGGGCTCATCGGGCTGTCGCAGTTCCTGCCTTTCGTGGTGCTGATCCTGCCGGCGGGTCACGTCGCCGACTTCAACGACCGGCGCCGCATCCTGACGGGCTGCTACCTGCTGAACATGGTTTCGGCGCTGTGCCTGCTGCTGCTGTCGCTGCGCAGCGCAGGCAACGTCAACCTGATCTTCGCGGTCATGACCCTGCTGGGCATCACGCGCGCGTTCGCCATGCCGGCGTCTCAGGCGCTGCTGCCCAATCTGGTGAAGCCGGAAATCTATCCGCGGGCGCTGGCGGTCAATCAATCCGTCTTCCAGGTGTCGACCATCGTCGGTCCGACGCTCGGCGGCCTGCTGTATCTCGCCGGCGCTCCGGTCGTCTTCGGTACGGTGGCCGGGCTGCTGTGCATCTCGACGCTGCTGCTCTCGCGATTGCGCACCGGCGGTCGCGCGGAGCGCAGCGGTGCACGCGGCGTCACGCTGCAGTCGCTGTTGTCGGGCCTGAGGTTCGTGAAGTCGAAACCCGTCGTGCTCGGGGCGATCTCGCTCGATCTGTTTGCGGTGCTGTTCGGCGGCGCGACGGCACTGCTGCCGGTCTATGCGCAGGACATCCTGCACACCAATTCCGTTGGCCTGGGACTGTTGCGCACGGCGCCGGCGATCGGCGCCATGATCTGCGCGCTGATGCTGGCGACGCGGCCGCTGACCCGGCACGTCGGCCGCTGGCTGTTCGGTGGCGTCGGTGCATTCGGTGTCGCAACCATCGTCTTCGGTCTGTCGACGAGTCTCGCGCTGTCCTGCGTCGCGCTGATCGTGCTCGGTGCGGGAGACATGGTGAGCGTGTACCTGCGGCACCTGCTGGTGCAGCTGGAAACGCCGGACGAGATCCGCGGCCGGGTCAGCGCGGTGAATGCCGTATTCGTCGGCGCGTCGAACGAACTGGGAGAGTTCGAATCGGGAATCACGGCAGCGTGGTTCGGCACGGTGCGCGCCGTCGTGATCGGCGGCATCGCGACGTTGACGGTCGCCGCACTGTGGATGCGCCTGTTCCCGCAGCTGCGCCACATGGACGAGCTGCCGCGGCCGGCCAAGTAGCCGAGTAATCAGTCGGCCGCGACCGGTCCGGCCGACCCCTGCGGTCGTCGGGTGAACCACACCAGTACCGCCATCAGCACGCACAGCCAGCCGCACAGCCAGAAGTAGTCGAGCATCGACATCAGATAGGCCTGCCCCGACAGCGTGTGGGTGATAGCGCCGAGCGACTGCTCCTCGCTGAAACCCAGGCCCTGCATCGCCTCGACCGATTGCTGCAGGCGCGGATCGAACACGCTGGTGGCTTCGGCCAACCGTGTCTGGTGCAGCGCTGCATGACGATCCCAGAACGTGGTGATGATCGAGGTGGCGAAGGCGCCGGCGGTGATGCGCATGAAATTCGACAGGCCGGATGCGGCGGGGATCTGCGCCGGCGGCACGCCCTCCAGCACGATGCTCAACACCGCGATGAAGAACATCGACATGCCGATACCCTGCACCAGCAGCGGCATGACGAATGCGGCGAAGCTCGCATCGGCCGTGTAGTTCGCGCGCATGAAATAGGAGATTCCGAACGCGACGAATGACACCGAGGCGAACATGCGCGGATCGAAGCGATCGAGGTAACGGCCGACTAGCGGCGAGACGAGCACGGCCACGACGCCGCTCGGCGCCGCGACCAGTCCGGCCCAGGTGGCGGTGTAGCCGATCCAGCTCTGCAGCCACAGCGGTTGAATCACCACCGCGCCGAAGAAGATCGCATAGCCGACGCACATCACGACGACGCCGAGCGCGAAATTGGGCCGGCGGAACAGCGACAGATCGATGATGGGATGCTTCTCGCCCAGCTCCCAGATGATGAAGGCGATGAAGCCGACGCCGGCGATGATGGCTTCGGCCACGATCAGCGGCGAGGAGAACCAGTCCTGATCCTTGCCGGTATCGAGCATGAGCTGCAGCGCGCCGACCCACATGACCAGCAGCGACAGGCCGACGATGTCGATCGGCAGCTTGCGGGTCGGCGTCTCGCGATGCTTCAGTCCCTGCCAGCACACGCCGGCACAAAGCAGCCCCACCGGTACGTTGATGAAGAAGATCCACGGCCAGGAATAGTTGTCGGAGATGTGGCCGCCGAGGATCGGCCCCGCGATCGGCGCCACCAGCGTGGTCATCGACCACAAGGCCAGCGCCGCGCCTTTGCGCTCGGCCGGAAAGATCGACAGCAGCAACGCCTGCGAGCCCGGCACCATCGGGCCGGAAACCAGGCCCTGCAGCACGCGGAACGCGACCAGGCTCGACAGGCTCCACGCAATGCCGCACAGGAACGAAGCGATCGTGAACATCACCACCGCGGCGACGAAGACCTTGACCACGCCGAAGCGCTGCATCAGCCAGCCGGTAAGGGGCACGGAGATGCCGTTCGCCACTGCGAACGAAGTGATCACCCACGTACCCTGATCGGTCGACACGCCGAGATTGCCGGCGATGGTCGGGATCGACACGTTCGCAATGGTCGTGTCGAGCACCTGCATGAACGTGCCCAGCGCCAGTGCGGAGGCGATGAGCGACCGCGAGCCTTCGGCCAGCGGTGCAGGAACGGCGGCGGAGCTGGCTGCGCTCACGTGACGGCTCGATCAGGGCCGGGCGAGGCGTGCAGTCGCGCGCGAATCGCCGGCATTGGCAGCAATGATCTCGGCGATGCGTGCCGCAGCAGCGTCGTCATCGTCGCCGCCCGCGATCTGTTGCGGCGAACGGCGCACCTGCGTCGCCAGCAATGCACCCGAGATGTCGTGCAGATCGATGCGCGCATGCATCGACAGGCCAACGCGCAGCGGATTGGCGGCGAGTTCCTGCGGATCGAGCGCGATGCGGATCGGCACGCGCTGGACGATCTTGATCCAGTTGCCGCTGGCATTCTGTGCCGGCAGCAGGGCGAAGGCGCTGCCGCTGCCTGCACTCAGGCCCGCGACCTTGCCCTGGTAGACGACATCGCGACCATAGACATCGGCGCGCAGTTCGACCGGCTGGCCGACGCGGATGTGCCGCAGCTGCACTTCCTTGAAGTTGGCGTCGACCCAGGCATCGTCGAGTCCGACGACGGCGAGCAGCGGCGCGCCCGGCGCGATGCGCGCGCCGATCTGCACGCTGCGGCGTGCGACGGTGCCGGTGATCGGCGCGACGATGCGCGTACGCTTGAGCGCTAGCGCCGACTCGCGCACTTTTGCGGACGCCGCGAGCACCTGCGGATGATCCTGCAGTGTCGTGTTGTCGATGCGTGCCTGGATGGTCTGCAGCGATTCACGCGAGGCGTTCAGCGCGGCGGAGAGCTGGTCGACCTGGTCGTGTGCGTGCTGCAGTTCTTCTGCCGAGACCGCGCCATCGGCGGCGATCTTTTCGCGGCGCGCGAGGTTGGCTTTCGCCGCCGTGAGCTGCAGCTGGCGTTCGCGGATCTGCGAGCGCAAGCCGTCGGCCTGCGAATACAGGCCGCGCACTTCGCGCACCGTGCGCGCGAGTTCTGCTTCGGCCTGGGCCATGGCGACTTCGGCATCGGCGCGATCGAGTTCGATCAGCAGCTGGCCTTTCTCGACGTGCTGTGTGTCGTCGACATGAATGGCGGTGACGGTGCCGGCGACTTCGCTCGTGATGGGAACGATGTCGGAGGCGACGTAGGCGTCGTCCGTTTCCTCGAAATAGCGGGCGTGCAGCCACCAGTAGGCTGTGTAGCCGACGGCCGCGACGGCCACCAGGGCGGCCAGTGCGAGCAGTCGCTGGCGGCGTTTGTCGTTGGCAGGAGCGGCGGGTTCCACGGGTTCGGGCGAGTTCATCTCAGATGTCTCCAGAGGCCGGCGCAGCGGGATCGAAGCTGCCGCCGAGCATCAACAACAGGTTCACGCGACTGAGCAGCCGGTTCGAATTCAGGATCACGAGATCGCGCCGGGCATCGAGCACGCGGCTTTCGGCGTCGAGCACGACGAGCTGCGTCGACAGGCCAGCCTCGTAGCGCTTCTGCGCGAGGTCATAGGCGGCGCCCGCCGCGTCCAGGGTCTGCTGGGCCTGGTCGATCTGCTGCGTGAAGTAGTCGCCCAGGCTGATCTGATCGGAGGTTTCGCGAATGGCTGCGAGTACCGTTTCGTTGTAGCCCGCGATCGAGGCATCGAGGTCGGCCGTCGCGCCCTTGTAGTTCGCGCGCAATCGCCTGGCGTCGAAAATCGGCAGGTGCAGGGCGGGGCCGGCGCCGTAGATGAGGCTGCCGCCGTCGACCAGCTTGTCGAGGCCGATGGCCTGCGTGCCGACGAAGGCTTTCAGATTGACGTTCGGGTAGAACTCGGCGTGCGCGGCTTCGCGACCCGCGGTGGCTGCATCGACGCGTGTGCGGGCTGCGAGAACATCTGGTCGATGCGCCAGCAGATCGGCGGGCAGGTGGTCCGGCAGCGACAGGCCGGCATCGAGCGTCAGTTTCGGACGGCTGATCTGTGCGTAGCGATCGGCGCCGTGGCCGGTCAGTTCGGCCAGCCGGTGCAACGCGACGTCGCGCTCGCCTTCGGCCTGCAGCCGTGCATTGCGCGCCTGAGGCAGCGTCGCTTCGGCGATCTTGATTTCCATCTGCGTATCCAGCCCCGCGGACACGCGCTGGCGGGTCAGATCGAGCAGGTGCTGGCGCTGGATCTCGAGACGAGTCGCGATGTCGATCATTTCCCAGGCGCGGTGCAGATCGAGATAGGTCTGCGTGATCGCGCCGGCGAGCGCGAGGCGGGCTGCAGCGACGTCGAGCTGGCTCGCGGCCAACTGCGCATTCGCCTGTGAAATGAGCGCGGACTGTCTGCCCCAGAAGTCCAGGTCCCAGCTCATGTTGGCCGTGGCCTGGCCGACCCAGTAGTTGTTACCGCCGTACGGCGGCGGGATGTAGAAGTGTTCCGAGAAACGCTGATACGTCTCGTCGGCATCGAACGTGAAGCGCGGCTGCCGCTCGCTGCCCGCGGCATCGCTTTGTGCCTGCGCCGATCGCACGCGCGCCAATGTCTGCGCCAGGGTCGGCGAGCCCCGCAGGGCTTCTTCGATCAGCGCGTCGAGCTGCGGATCGCCCAGCGCCGTCCACCACCGGGCGTCGGCGGGCGCGATGCTGTCGCCATCGAGACCGAGCGATTCCGTCGCGACGGGCGCGGTCGCCGGATCTTCGACCTGCGGAAATACGCAGCCGCCCAGGGCGAACGCTGCCGCCAGGGTCCAGGCGATTCTCATGATGCATCGTCCCCGGCCGGCGGCCGCTCGTAGGCTTTCAGGTTGTCCATGAGCTTGCTCAGCAGGCGTACCAGCTCGGCGAACTCCGTCTTGCTGAAGTCGCCGAGAATGTTGTTGAGGTTGTCGACGATGGGCGGCAGCAGTTCCGTCACCTTGCGTCGTCCGGCCGCCGTCAGTTCGAGATTGACGACTCGCCGGTCGGCTTCGCTGCGCTTGCGCTCGATGAAGCCGCGCGTCTCGAGCTGATCGAGCAGGCGGGTGAGGGCGCCGTTGTCGTAACGCATCTGCCGGCACAGATTGCTCGCCGTCACGGCGGTGCCTTCCTTGAGTTTGAGCAGCACCAGCCACTGGACGAAGCTCAGGTCGTGCCCGGCCAGCGCCGCGGCGCCGGCGTCATGCATCAGCGAATGAGACATCTTCAGCAGGTAGCCGAGACTGCGCGACGCCTGGAACGTCTTTACATCGAAGTGTTTGACCGACATTGCCGAAGATAATTATTGCTTGGGCAGGTATTGCCGAGGCAGAGGGTGCCGAGGCAGGGGCAGGTTGTCAATCGGCGATCGCCAGAATCAGGGGTTTTCCGGATGGGGGTTTTCTGTAGGTCAGGCTTCAGCCTGACTTCCGAAAAGTTTCTGTAGGTCAGGCTTCAGCCTGACTTCCGAAAAGAGGCCGGCTGAAGCCGGCCCCACAGGGCAGAAAAATCCTCCAGCCCGACCTACGGCTGCAGGCCGCTCTTGCGGCTGGCTTCCCAGGCGCCCGTATCGGCCGACCACAGGCCGTGGGTGAGATTGACGCCGTTCCGGCCGCTGTTCTTGATCTGGTACATGGCGGCGTCGGCCTGCGACAGGAGCTGGTCGAGCATGCGTTCCGGATCCTGCATCGGGCTGGTGGGCTCGCCCAGGACGATCAGGCCGATGCTGACGCTGATGCTCAGGCGGCGCGCGTCGCGGCCTTCGACGGCGATGGCGGCAATGGCCGTGCGCAGGCGTTCGACCAGCGCCAGCGCCGCTTCCGCCGTGGTGCGCGGCATGAGCACGACGAACTCCTCGCCGCCGTAGCGGCACACGAGATCGCTGACGCGACTGTTGCTGCGCACCGCGTCGGCGATGGCGCGCAGCACTTCGTCGCCCACGGCGTGACCGTGCTGATCGTTGATGGCCTTGAAATGGTCGACGTCGAACAGCACCAGCGCGATGGGTTCGCGGTGACGCATGGCCTGCGCCACCGTCTGCATGGCCTGGCTCATGAACGCGCGCCGGTTGAGCAGTCCGGTGAGATGGTCCTCGTGGGCGAACTGCAGCAGCCGCTCCCGGCTTGCTTCGAGTTCGCGCGTGCGCTCGGCGACCTTCTGTTCCAGCGAGTGCTGCAGATGCAGCAGTTCCTGTCGTTGTCGCCAGACGCGGATCGTGTACACGCCGAGCGCCGAGACGGCGAAGATGCTCAGTCCCCACTGCGCCGTGCGTCCCGTCCAGGGAATGAAGCCGTGCGCACTCGCCATGTCGACGAGCAGCGCAACGAAGATCGCGAACAGGCCGCCGACGGTGAGGCAGCCTTCGGGCGTCACCGGCCGCAGGCGCAGCACACCCTCGATCAGCAGGACCGTCATCAGCACGATCAGCAGCACATCGAAAGGCGGGTAGGCATTCACGAAACTCAACTGTCCCGTTGCCGAGAGCAGCATGACGCCGATGGCATAGGCCAGCGATACAGACAGCACGGCGTAAGCGCTGCGCGGCGGCGATCTGCGGAACGCCGCCAGCATCACGCAGGCCACGAGCCCGGGGACGACGAAATAGGTATACGCGGCGATCTGTCGCCACAGCAGCGGCGTGAACGCGACCAGCTGGCTCAGTTCGTTCTCGGCGAACATCATCAAGGCCAGATCGAATGACAGCAGCGCCGTTGCCCACGCCATCAGGCGGTCGCGCTTGGCGAGGCCGAGGCACAGGCAGATGAGTCCGACGACGAACACGAACGCCGTGAACACGATACCCATGAAGCCGCGACCGTAG
This sequence comes from Povalibacter sp., assembly GCF_036735925.1. Taxonomy (NCBI): domain Bacteria; kingdom Pseudomonadati; phylum Pseudomonadota; class Gammaproteobacteria; order Steroidobacterales; family Steroidobacteraceae; genus Povalibacter; species Povalibacter sp. Next base: position 102,867 of record NZ_DAINNK010000002.1, on the reverse strand, counting down.
ACCCATTGCTGCAGCAGGTCGGCGCGCTCGCCGAGCATGATCGTGCCGGCGAGTCCGATGTCTTCGTAATCGGAGAAGACGCGGAAATAGAGCGGCTGCCCCAGACTCTCGTGCGGCACGCGGATGAGATGCCAGGGCCAGCCGGCAAAGCGGCCGCGACCGGAAGCGTCGATGTCGCCGTATTGATAAAGGAGTCGTCCGCTGCCGTCGAACACCTGGGCATTGATGTCGATGCTGCTGACGAACAGGTGCGGATCGCGCCACTCGCCCTGCGGCAGCTCGAGCTTCAGCCAGAGGATTTCGTGACCCTGGTGGTCTCCCGGATCACCGGGCGAGGGTATTGCCTGCCAGTTCGCATCGTCGGGTTGCCAGACGCCGGAACCGGCGGCGCGCGGCGGATCGTCCCAGTGATAGGACCAGCGACCGTCGAGGGCGGTAGGTTCCTCGGCATGCGCTGCAGGAACGATCCATTCAAACAGCAGGAATAAGAAGAGAAGCGGCAGGGGCCGGAGCAATTTCGACGTGACCGTGTGTGCGCGGGGTGCGCCCGATTATTAGGGAGTCGCGCCACCGTGTCGAACTGTGAATCGCATCCCATTCCCGGCCCGGTTTCCGCCGCGGGTCCGATTTAAGGCCGCTGTCGCGGCCGTCGCCTTGTGTTGTCGAGGGCGCGAAATATCCAGACGGTGTCGCTCCCGCCATCAACCACAGGAGTTTCTTGAAATGCTCAGTCTTCACACCAATGCCGCGGCACTGTCCTCGCAGAACGCCGTCGGCAGCACGCAGAAAGCCCTCACGACCTCGCTGACCCGCCTGGGCACCGGCTATCGCGTCAACTCGGCGATGGACGATGCCGCCGGTCTGCAGATCGCGGTTCGCCTGAATGCGCAGACGCGCGGCATGGCCGTGGCGCAGAAGAACACCCAGAACGGCATCTCCATGATGCAGACGGCCGAAGGCGCGTTCACGGAACTGACCAACGTGCTGCTGCGCATGAAGGATCTCGCCACCGAAGCCTTCAACGCCTCCACCACGGCCGACGACAAGACGGCGCTGCAGGCGGAATTCGACGCGCTGGGCCAGGAACTCAACAACATCATGCGCACGACGTCGTTCGGCGGCCAGAACCTGTTCAGCGACGGCACGGAGACCGACGGCACCGGCGGTCTGCTGTCCACCGCGCTCACGTTCCAGATCGGCGCCAGCGCCGCCGAGACGATGGAAATCGACACGGAGACCAGCCTCGGCGATCTGGCAACGGCCCTGGATGCGGTCGGTGCGCAGTACGGCACGCCGGACAACGCGACCCCGGGCGACGAACTGACGGCGGCTGCGGCCACGAACGCCGTCATCACGGACATCAACGACGCCATTACCGCCGTCGGCACGGTGCGCGCGCAGCTCGGTGCGGCCTCCAACCGTCTCGAACACGTGTACAACAACCTCGGCAACATGATCACGAACACGACCGCTTCGCGCGGCCGCATCCTGGACGTGGACTACGCTGCCGAAACGTCGAACTCGACTGCCAAGCAGTTGCTGATGCAGGCCGGCACCTCGGCCCTGAAGCAGAGCAGCAGCCTGTCGCAGCTCGTGATCTCGCTGATGCAGTAAGGCCCGCTGTGGAGTCGCCGTGGCATGACGGGCGACGATTCTGCAACGACTTCCGGAGCCGGCCGCGTCGAGCGGCTGGCTCTTTTCATTTGTGCGCCGTGAGTTCATGAAGCTCGAACGCATCTCCGCCCTCGTGCAGGCGCGGCCGCTCCAGGGCCGACATGACCGGTTGCCGGCGCCGGGCGAGTCGCTGCTGCTGACGTACGGCGAGGCGGCGGGCGACGGTCATCTGGCGACGCTCAGCAACGGCATGACGCTGCGGGTTCCCGTGCCGGCGCAGTGGCAGCGCAGCCTGCAAGCCGGCGATGCGTTGCGCGTGCGTGTGCTGGCGAACGAACCGGTACTGGAACTCGAAGTGGAAGCGGGCCCGATCCGCAGCGGCGCGTCCGCGGCCCGCGTTCAGGAGGAGGGCGCCGCCGCCGTGACGCGACAGGCGGCCATGCGTCTGGACCAGGCGGCGCTGCGCCAGATGGCGTGGCAGGCGCCGGATGCGGCCGCGCTGGCGCAGTCGTGGCGCGACCTCGCGCTGGCTCGCTGGGGCGCACGCCTGTCGGTGCAGTCGGCGGTCACGATGATGGGCCCGGCGCCGTTTCGCGAGCCGGCCGCCGTAGCGCCGCCGGCGTCGCCGCTCAACTACTGGCTGTTTCCCGTCTATGCCTGGGGCGGCGTGCAGGTGCTGCTCGGACTGGTGCGGACCGAAGAGCATGCGCGCCGGCAGCGCCAGCGCGGATTGCGCGGACCGGTGTTGTGCGTGGAGTTCGCGCCGCAGGCGCTCGGGCCGGTGGTGGTGCGGGTGCAATGGCTGCCCGGCGGCATCGATCTGGAGATCGCGCTGGCGCGTTCGCACGCCGCGCAGCCGGTGCGCAACGCCTTGTCGCGCATCGTGCAGGCGCTGGAGCGCGCCGGCGTGCGGCTCACGCAGTTGCGGCTCGTGTGCGGTGAAACGCAGATCGCGCGGCTCGGCGATCCGCTCGACCAGGGGCCGCAGTCGCACCGCACGGCGCCGCGTTCGTCGCGCGCGCTGTTCCGGACGCTGTCGGAGGCGACCGTGGTGCTGCTGCAGGTGGTGCCGGCGATCGGGCAGTGATGCGCGCGTCAGCCCAGCGAGCCGATGATGCTGACCTCGCGCTGTTCCGGGATCTCGTTGTACGACAGCACGGCCAGGCCCGGCGCGAACAGGCGCGCATAGCGCGACAGCAGCGGCCGGATTTGCGGCATCACGAGCAGCAGCGGCGCGGCGCCCTGCTGCTTCATCTGTTCGCGCGCCACCGGCATGTTGGTCTGCAGCTGCGACAGCAGGTTCGGATCGACGGGATAGTTGTCGAGCGCGATCCTGTTCCCCTGCTGGCCGGCCTGGTTGAGCGAACCGAGCAGCATGTTCTCCAGTTCGCCGCTCAGGTTGAACGCCTTCATCTGGTTCGACGCCCCGATGAGCGAGGCCACGATCTGCCGGCGCAACGCGCAGCGCACTTCGGCGGCCAGCAGGATCGGATCCTTGGTGGTCTCGGCGCTTTCCAGCAGCGTCGTGGCGATCGGCACGATGTCCTTCAGCGAGACGTGTTCCGTGAGCAGCAGGCGGAACACCTTCAGCAGCTGGCTATGCGTGAGCGCCTTCTCCAGCGCCGCCGCGAGTTTCGGCGACAGCGCAGTGAGCCGTTCGATCAGCGCCGACACGTCTTCGTGGCGCAGCAGTTCCGGAAGATGGTCGCGCACCAGTTTCGCGACGTGGGTCGCGATCACGCTGGCGGCGTCGACGACCTGGTAGCCCAGCCCCAGCGCATTGGCGCGATCTTCCGTGGCGATCCACCACACCGGCATGCCATAGGCGGGCTCGGTGCCGGGAATGCCGTCGAGTTCGCCGTAGACCTGCGCCGAGGCGATGGCCATGAGCCGATCGGGGAACACCTCGGCCTGGGCGATGCTCGTGCCGTGCAGCAGCACGCTGTAGTGCGAGGGCTTCAGCGCAAGATCGTCGCGCGCCGCGATCGGCGGCAACAGGATGCCCATGGATTCGCTGAGGGTCTGGCGCACGCCGCGCAGGCGTTTGCCGAGCGCCGCGCCCTGCGACGGGTCCAGCAGCGCGGCGAGCTTGTAGCCCACCGCAACCGACATCGGTTCCACGAACGGCAGGCTGCGCCAGTCGAGTTCCGGCGCCGGCTGTGTCAGCAGGGCCGCTTCCGCGGCCACTTCGGCCGCAGGTTGCGCGGGTTTGCGATCCATGCGCCATGCCGCGAAGGCGAGCACGGCGGCAAAGGCCAGGAAGGTCAGCCACGGCATGCCGGGAATCAGCCCCAGCACCAGCATCATGCCGGCCGCGCCGTACAGCACGCCGGGCGATGCCAGCATCTGCGCGCTGACCTGCTGCTCGAAATCGCCCGAATCGCTGACGCGCGTGACGACGATGGCGGCGGCGGCGGCCAGCAGCAGCGCCGGGATCTGCGCCACCAGGCCGTCGCCGATCGTCAGCAGCGCGTACAGGCGGAAGGCGTCGCCGAACGACAGATCGTGCATCACCGCGCCGATCGCCACGCCGCCGATCAAATTGATCACCAGGACCAGGATGCCGGCGATGGCGTCGCCGCGCACGAACTTGGAGGCGCCGTCCATCGCGCCGTAGAAGTCGGCTTCCGAGGCCACTTCGCGCCGTCGCGCCTGCGCCTTCTCCTGATTGATCAAGCCGGCGTTGAGATCGGCGTCGATTGCCATCTGCTTGCCGGGCAGTGCATCGAGCGTGAAGCGCGCGGACACTTCGGAGATGCGCTCGGCGCCTTTCGTCACCACCACGAAGTTGATGATCATCAGGATGACGAACACCACCAGGCCGACGACGAAGTTGCCGCCGATCACGACATTGCCGAACGCCTCGATGACGTCGCCCGCGGCATGCGTGCCTTCATGACCGTGCAGCAGCACCACGCGCGTCGAGGCCACGTTCAGCGTCAGGCGCATCAGCGTGGCGGCCAGGATCACCGTCGGGAACACGGCGAAGTCCAGCGGCCGGCGGCTGGTCACGGCGACCAGCACGACGATCAGCGCCAGCACGATGTTGAACGTGAACAGCACGTCCAGCACCAGCGGCGGCAGCGGCAGGATGATCATGCCGACGAGGGCGAGCAGGAACAGCGGCGCCGCTGCGCGGTGACGGCGCAGTTCGGTGATCGCGCGGGTGAATGCGTTCATGGTGAGGTCACGTCAGGTGATCGGGAACGGCCAGGTCCGACGGCAGGTCCGGCTGCGAGCGGCGGCGTCCGTTGCGGAACGCCTTGATCTGCAGCACGTAGCCGAGCACGCGCGCCACTGCCTGATAGAGCGCGGCCGGAATCTGCTGGTTGACCTGGCTGGTGTTGTAGATGGCGCGCGCCAGCGGCGGCAGCGGCACGATCTCGACGCCGTGGCCCGTCGCGATCTGGCGGATGTAGAGCGCCATCTCGTCGATGCCCTTGGCGATGACGAATGGCGCGGCGGCGCGCTTCTCGTCGTACTTGAGCGCCACGGCGTAGTGTTCCGGATTGACGATGACGACGTCCGCGGTGGGGATCGTCTTGCGCATGCCGCGCCGGGCCATCTGCGTCTGCAACTGGCGGATGCGCTGACGCACCTCGGGGCGGCCTTCGTTGCTCTTGTGCTCTTCCTTCACTTCGCGCTTGCTCATGCGCTGGTCGCGCAGGAAGACGAACGACTGCACCGGCAGATCGATGAGGGCGAAACCGATGAACACCGCGCACAACGCCATCACGCCATCGAGCATGAGCTGCGCCGCGGCGTACAGCGCCTGGTCCAGCGGCAGCGACTGCAGCCGCAGGTAGTCATCGACGCTGCCGCGGGCCATGTAGTAGAGCACCGCCAGCAGCGCCGCCGCCTTGAGCGCGGCGGTGACTGTCTCCACGACGTGCTTCATCTTGAAGATGCGCTTGAAGTACGACATCGGACTGACGCGCTCCAGTTTCGGCGCGAGCGGCGCTGCGCTCATGATCCAGCCGCCCGGATACATCGAGGCGATGCCGACGATCACCGGCACCGCAAACAGCGGCAGCACCATTTTCACGATGAGCATCATGGTGGTGGCGAACAATGCCGAGTTGGCCGTCTCCAGATCGCCCGGGGCGCCGAGCAGCGGCGCGAAGCTGCGGGCGAACAGCAGGCGCAGATCCTCCAGATAGCCGGGTGTCAGCATCACGATCAACTGCAGGCACACGAAGATGCCGACCGCGGTGGCCCAGTCGCGCGAGCGGGCGACCTGGCCCTTCTCGCGGCCCTTGCGCAGTTTCTGCGCCGAGGCTTTTTCGCTCTTGTCGTCGTTCGACTGTTCCGACATGAGGCGCCGCCTAGTGCATTCCCTGCCGCAGCATTTCCAGCACCTGCCGGGTCATGCGGACGTAGTGTTCCGGCACCGAGCGCACGATGTGGCCGAGCATGTACAGCCCGAACACGGTCACGGCGGAGAAGCCGAGCGCATACAGATTGAGCGCCGGCGCGACGCGGTTGAGGAAGCCGAAGCCCAGCTGCACCACCAGCGCGGAGAAGATCACCGGAATGGCCAGCAGCAGCGCGGCGGAGAATACCCAGGCGACGTTGTAGGCGACGCTCTGCAGCGTGACGAAGTCCACGCCGCCGCCGACCGGCCAGGCGCGGAAGCTCGCGCCGACGACGCCGGCCAGCACCAGGTGGCCGTCGATGGAAAAGAACACGAAGATGCACAGGACGTACAGCAGCGCCGACACCACGTCCGAGGAAGTGCCGCTCATCGGATCGTTCATCACGGCCATCGACAGTCCCATCTGCGAGGAGACCATGAAGCCCAGCACCATGATGATGGCCACGGTCAGATGGAACGCCAGCCCGATGCCGAAGCCGATCAGCGCCTGTTCCGCCGTGAGCAGCAGCGCATGCATGGACAACGGCTCGACCGCGACGGGCGCCACCGTCGGCATCAGCACGACGGCCAGCGCCAGCGACAGCAGCACGCGCACGCTGACCGGCACCATGTTCTCGCCGATGATCGGCGCCGCGCTGAACATGCCCAGCACGCGGCAGAACGGCCACCACAGCATCGTGAGCAGGGAAGGCAGCTGCTGTAGCGCAAGTTCCATGTCGTGCATCCGTCCCGCCGGTCAGCCGACCAGGGTGGGCGCCTGCCGGAAGACCTGCACGCAGAAGTCCATCAGCAGGCCGGCGAGCCAGTGGCCCGCCAGCGCAATCGCCAGCAGCGTCATCATCAGGCGCGGCAGGAAGCTCAGCGTCTGTTCGTTGATCTGCGTCGCGGCCTGGAACAGGCCGACCAGCAGGCCGACGATCATGCCCGGCACGACCAGCACGGCCACCATCACCATGACCAGGCGCATGCAGTGACTGATGAGATCGACGGCGATGTCCGACGTGAGCATGAGTGGATTTCCGCGCGCGCGTGCGTCGCTAATAGACCTGGATGCTGGTGACCAGCGTATGCACCGTGAGCGTCCAGCCATCCACCAGCACGAACAGCAGCAGCTTCAGCGGCAGCGAGATGACCAGCGGCGAGAGCATCATCATGCCCATCGCCATCAGCACCGATGACACCACCAGGTCGATGACCAGGAAGGGAATGAACAGCATGCAGCCGATCTGGAAGGCGGTCTTCAGTTCGCTCAGCACGAAGGCCGCGAGCTTGACCAGGAAGGCGTGATCGGCGGGATCGGCGACCGGGCCTTCGCCGGCCAGTTGTGAAATCTGCGCCAGCGCGCCCTTGTGCGTCTGGGCGAGCATGAAGCGCGACAGCGGCGCTTCGGCCAGCTTCAGCGCCTCCTGCAAGCCGATCTGTTCCTGATCGTAGGGCACCAGCGCCTGCGTCCAGATCTGCTCGCCGACCGGGCGCATGACCAGCAGCGTCAGGATCAGCGCCACGCCGGTGACGATGCGGTTCGGCAGGCCCTGCTGCAGGCCGAGCGCCTGGCGCAGCAGCGCCAGGATGATCACGAAACGCGTGAAGCTGGTCATCATCAGCATCATCATGGGCAGCAGCCCGAGCAGCGTCATGATGACCAGCACCTGCATCTTGACGGTGAACTCGGTGGTCGTGCCGTCGCTGGTGGCGCCGACGATGCTGATCGGCGCCGCGATGCCGGCCTCCGGCCACAGCAGCACGCCGAGCGCGGCCGCCACCGCGACCAGGCAGGTCACGATGCGGCAGCTGCGGACGTTGCGCAGGCCGCAGATCGTCACGTGAGCGAACCCAAGTCCAGATCGCTCAGTTCAAGCACCTTGAGGCCGTAGTTCTCGCCGCTCACCACCACCTCGGCGCGGCCGATGGGCGTGCCGTTCACCTTGATGATCAGCGGCTGGCCGGCGAGCGTGTCGAGTTCGATCACGCTGTTGGGTTCGATGGCGGCGAGTTCCTGCAGCGAGAGGCGTGTGGAACCGACCTCGAGCGTCAGCGTCACCGGAATCCTGCGCATCATCTGCGCGAAATCGCGGCGCGGCGGCGCGACGGGCGGTGCCGGCGGCGCGACGACCGCTTCGTCCAGCGGGTCCGGCAGATCGGTCAGCAGATTGTCGGGCAGGTTGTCCGGCCGGTTGTCGGGCAGGGGGGCATCGGTCAGGTTCACGGGCTTACTCCACGTCTTCGAAACAGGTGAGACACAGCTTCCCCTTGTTCTCGGCGACGCTCGCCGTGAACAGGCGCGAGTCGCCGATCAGCACGTCGCTCGTGCCGAGCGTGATGGGGATGACGTCGCCGATGCGCAGATCCAGCAACGTCCCGAGCGGCATCTGCTTCTCGAGCACCCGTGCATCGAGCGTCAGCTGCAGTCGTGCGGGCAGGGGTTGTGCCGGCGTGCCGGCGGCGGTGCGCGACTTGCCGCGTTCGCGGTCGGGCGCGAGTCCGCGCAGCAGGCGGGCGATCCAGTGTTCGTCGAGCCGGAACCAGAGCGTGCCGTCGATGCGATGCACGCGCTCGCTCACGCGGACGCGCAGGGTCCAGGCGTCGTCCGGCAACGCCGCGGCGCTCGGCGAGAATTCGTGTCGCGGCGCGTTCGCGCCGGCAGCGGCGTCCGGCTGCAGCGCTTCGATCGCGGCGGCAGCGGCGCTGGTCAACTGATGACCCAGGCGCGATGCCAGGCGTTCTTCGGTCGCCGTTTCCGGTTCGTTCGCATCGTCGCTCGCATCGCTGCCGGCGGGCAGCGCCGTCGGTTGCACGCCGTAGCGATACGCGAGGATGCACAGCAGCACGCTGCGATCGGCGGCGAACGACATGCGGCCGGCGTGGGCGCCGAAGCTCAGCCAGCGCGGCGTCGCGGGTGCCTTCGTGGTCTCGACCGTGACTTCGCCGATCTCGAACTGCGAGCGATAGCGGCGGTTGAACCACTGCTGGAACAGCCCGCTCAGGTCCTTGCGGAAACGATCGGTGTATCTGCCGAGCAGATGCACCGGCCGGCCCATGGTGCGCGGATCGAGCACCTGGTAGGGCCGCGCAGCCGTGCGTGTGATCGTGTCCATGGTGATGAAGCGGCTCGCGTGAATGTGTCGACGTTCCCGTGTATCGGGGGCGACGCGAAAATCTTTATCGCCGGAGAAAAATTTGTAGCGCGAATTTTTTTTCGCTGCGGCGACGTCGATGAAATTTCTTAGGCGGCTCTGCGTGAAGCTACGTAGTGGCGCGCGTGAAAGATGAGGAAGATGCGCGCAGCAGTTTCAGGGGGAACCCTGCATCGTCGTTTGCGCAAGCCGGGTGATGCAGGCAATCGTCGTGAAGGGATTGCATTAAAAACCGGCGTGCGGGAGCACTGCCTATCAGATTCGAATTGCGTGCCTCAATGCCGGTGTCTCCATGTCGATACGCTCCCTCGGGTCAGGCTGACCGTGCTGCTCGCACTCTGCGAGTCGCCGCCATGCCGCGCCGTACCAACTGTCGAAGCGAGGCCGATATGGGAAATGGAATGGAAGCGTCGATCGCCGCACTGCAGACGCGCATCGACGGCGATGCGCGCTCCCTGTCACTGCCGCAGATCCAGCCCGGCCTTGCAGGCGAACGGTTTCAGGACGGCGCCGGCAGCGATTTCGCTGCGGGCCTGCGCCAGATCATCGACGGCGTGAACGAACAGGACCGGGCCGCCGGCGAAAAGATGGCGGCCGTCGACAGCGGCCGCAGCGATGACCTGGTCGGCGCGATGCTGGCCAGTCAGCAGGCGAGCCTCTCCTTCACGATGCTCATGCAGGCGCGCAACAAGATCGTTGGCGCGATGGAAGACCTGATCAAGCTGCAGCTCTAGGCCGCGACTGGAGTCACGCACTTGTCTGCGATGTTCAAATCATTGCTGGCGCGGCTGCGCCCCGCCGATGCGGCGGTGCTGCCCGTCGCCCCGGGCCCCGGCATTCTGCGCAGCCTGCTGCCCATCGCGCTGCTGGCGGTGGGCATCACCGTGCTGGTGCTGATGTTCATGTGGCGCGAACAGGCGTCGTACAAGCCGCTGTTCGGCGCGCGCGAGCGCGTGTCGGCGTCGGACATGATGGCGGTGCTCGACGGCGCCGGCATCGGCTACCGGGTGCATCCGGACAGCGGGCAGGTGCTCGTGCCGGAAAGCCGGCTCGGCGAAGTGCGCATGCTGCTCGCCGCGAAAGGCGTGGTCGCGAAACTTCCCGCCGGCCTGGAACTGATGGACGGCAACGATCCGCTCGGCGTCAGCCAGTTCGTGCAGGACGTGCGTTTCCGGCGCGGTCTCGAAGGCGAACTCGCGCAGAGCATCATGTCGCTGGAAGCGGTCGACACGGCGCGCGTGCACGTCTCCGTGGCGCGCACTTCGTCGTTCGTCGTCACGGGCGGCGAGAAGAGTTCCGCCTCGGTGGTGCTCACGCTCAAGCCCGGACGGCGGCTCGAAGACGAACAGATCGCCGCCATCGTGAACATGGTGGCGGGCAGCACCGCGGGCCTCGATCCGACGCGGGTGACCCTGGTCGACCAGGCGGGACACCTGCTCTCGGCGCGCGTCGATCTGAGCGAGGGTTACGAAGCCGGGCAGGGCAACGACGCCGCCCGTCATTTCGAAGAAGCCACGCGCCGCAACGTTCGCGATCTGCTGGCGCCGGTGCTCGGCGAGGAGAACCTGCGCGTCAGCATCACCGCGGACGTCGACAACGACCGCGTCAGGGAAACGCACGAACGCTACGGCGACGCGCCGAAGGTCACCAGCGAAGCGCTGCGCGAGGAACTGGACCGCGATCCGCTGGCGCTGGGCGTGCCCGGCTCGCTGAGCAACCGCCCGGTGGCGGTGGCCGCGGCGCAGGCCGCGGAGAACGGCGATGCGGCCAGCAGCGCACAGAAGAATGCCTCGACGCGGCAGTACGCCTACGACCGCAGCATCATGCAGATCCAGCGCAGCCGCAGCCGCCTGCGCAAATTGAACGTGGCCGTCGTGCTGAACAGCGCGGCGGCGCCCGGCGGCGCGGCCTCGTGGAGCGCGGCGCAGCTCGCGGACGTGGAACGCATCCTGCGCAGCGGACTGGGCATCGATGCCGCGCGCGGCGACACGCTCGTCGTCTCCACGCTGGCCTTCCCCACGCCGCCGCAACTGCAGCCGTGGTGGCAGCAGCGCGACAACGTCGTCGATTTCAGCCGCTGGATTCTGTATGCGCTGACGGCGCTGCTGGCGTTCTTCTTGGTGCTGCGTCCGATGATGAAGCTGGCGCAGCAGCGCCTGGCGCTGCCGGCGCCGCAACCCACGCCCGTGGAAGCCACCGTCATGGAACCGGCCGTGGCCGCGGCCGCCCTGCCGGGCGGCGCGGCGCCGGAGGCGGCGCAGCTCGCACAGTCGCGCCAGCCGATGCCCGTCGGCCCGCTGCTCGAAGACTACGACCTGCCGCCGCCCGGATCGCCGGTCGACGTCATGGTCGATCACCTGAAGGTGCTCGCGGAGAAGGAACCGGAACGCGTGGCCGAAGTGGTCAAGCAATGGGTGCAGAAGAATGTCCGATCCGAATAACGCCGTCGTCCCCGCCGGTTTCGCCTCGCCGCTGGAGCGGGCCGCGATCGTCCTGCTGAGCATGGGCGAAGCGCCCGCGGCGGCGGTGCTGCGCTGCCTGTCGCGCGAGGAACTGCTGGAAGTGACGCAGGTGATGTCGCGCATCAGCGGCATCAAGGTGGAATCGGTCAAGCATTCGCTGCAGAACTTCTTCGATGACTATCGCGAACAGAGCGGCGTGCACGGCGCGTCGCGTTCGTACCTGAAGCGCTCGCTGGATCTCGCGCTCGGCAGCGACATCGCCAACAGCGTGCTGAACAACATCTACGGCGATGCGATCCGGCCGAAGATGGCGCGGCTGCAGTGGGCGTCGGCGAAATGGCTCGCCGAGCGCATCGGCCACGAACACGTGCGGATGCAGACCGTGTTCCTCGCGTTCCTGCCGCCGGCGCTGGCCGGCGACGTCGTCGCGGCGCTGCCGGTCGAGGGCCGCGAGGTGGTGCTGCTGAACATGGCGCGGCTGAGCGAGATCGATCGCGAGCTGCTGCAGGAACTGGACGAACTGGTCGACCGCTGCCTGGAAAGCCTCGGGCTGCAGAGCGCCAGCGTCGAGGGCATGCGCCAGGTGGCCGAGATCCTCAACCGCGTGCCGCGCGACCGCGCGCGGATGGTCGAGACGCTGCGCGCCCAGGATGCCGCGGTCATGGATGAGATCGAACGGCGCATGTACGACTTCTTCATCCTGTCGCGCCAGACCGAGGCGACGCTGCTGCGGATCATCGAGTCCGTCGCGCTCGATCAATGGGCGGTCGCGCTCAAGGGCGCCGAGCCGCAGTTGCGCGAGGTCATTCTGCGGACCATGCCGCGCCGGCAGGCGCAGGCGTTCGAGGACATGATCCGCCGCGCCGGCCCGGTGCCGCGCAGCCGCATCGAACAGACGCGGCAGGAAATCATGGCGCAGGTGAAGGCGCTCGCCGACAGCGGCGAGATCGAAGTACAGCTCTTTGACGAGGCGGTGATCGAATGAAGTCCTGGCGCACACACCGGTTCATGCCGCTCGCCGAGCTGGTCGGCACCGCCGCCTGGCGCCAGGGCGTGCCGCTGCACCTGTCGCCGCGCGTGCACGCCTCGCTGGCCGATGGATTCCAGCAGGGCGTGGAACGCGGCTATCGCGAAGGACACGAGAGCGGCCTGCGCGAGGGCCGCGCGGAAGGCGCGACGCTCGGCATCGAGGAAGGCCGTCGCGAAGGCGTCGATGCGGGCCGCCGCGAAGTGCGGGCGCACTTCGACACGCTGGCCGCGCCGATCGATTCGCTGTTCTCGAACCTGGAGCGGCTGCAGGCCGACTACCAGACCGCGCTGCGCCGCGAAGTGGTGGACCTGGTCGCGAAGGTCGCGCGCCAGGTGATCCGCTGCGAACTGGCGCTGCAGCCGGCGCAGCTGCTCGCGCTGGTCGACGAAACGCTGGCCACCATGCCGGTCGCGCCGGACAGCGTCATCGAGGTGTATCTCAACGAAGCCGATCTGCAGCGCATCCAGGAGATCGATCACTCGCGCGCCGCGCGCTGGAACCTGCTGGCCGATGCGCGCCTGGAGCCGGGCGAGTGCCGTGTCCGGTCGGGCAGCCACGAAGCCGATGCGGGCTGCCGCCAGCGGCTTGGCGCCTGCATGGAACAGATCACGGCGCAGCTGCTGCCCGAAGAAGGCGAAGCCGGCGTCGCCGCTGCGCCGATGGAGAACGCGGCGTGATCAGCGATCTGCTGCGCCGCCTGGAGATCGATTCGGTGCCGGTCGCCACGCCGACCGGCCGGCTGGTCGGCGCGTCCGGCCTGTTGCTGGAAAGCGTGGGCTGCACGCTGCGCACCGGCCAGCGCTGCAGTGTCGAGACCGGTCACGGCGAGTGGATCGACGCGCAGGTCGTGGGCTTTCGCGGCGACGTCTCCTATCTGATGCCGTTCAAGAAACCCGAAGGCCTCGCCACGGGCGCGCGCGTGCTGCCGCAGCAGGAACGCGAGGCACTGCGCATCGGCCCGTCGTGGCTCGGGCGCATCGTCAATGGACTGGGCGAGGCGGTCGATGGCCGCGGCCGGCTCGGCGGCGAGCACGTGCTCGATCCGCAGCCGCCCCGCGTCAACCCGCTGAAGAAGCGGCCGGTGCACGAGCCGCTCGACGTCGGCGTGCGCGCCATCAACGGCATGCTCACGCTCGGCAAGGGACAGCGCGTCGGACTGATGGCCGGCAGCGGCGTCGGCAAGAGCGTGCTGCTGGGACTGATCACGCGCCAGACGATCGCCGATGTCGTCGTGGTCGGGCTGATCGGCGAACGCAGCCGCGAGGTGCGCGAGTTCATCGACATGTCGCTCGGCGAGGCCGGCTTGCAGCGCGCCGTGGTCGTGATCGCGCCGGCGGACGAATCGCCCCTGATGCGCCTGCGCGCGACCGAGCTGTGTCATTCGATCGCCGTGCATTTCCGCGACCAGGGCCGGGACGTGCTGCTGCTGCTGGATTCGCTGACCCGCTACGCGATGGCGCGGCGCGAGGTCGCGCTGGCGCTCGGCGAACCGCCGGCGACCCGCGGTTATCCGCCGTCGGTGTTCAGCCTGATGCCGCAGCTGGTCGAAACGGCCGGCAATGGCGAACACCCGCACGGCAGCATGAGCGCGATCTACACCGTGCTGGCCGAGGGCGACGATCAGCAGGATCCCGTCGTCGACACGGCGCGCGCCATCCTCGATGGCCACATCGTGCTGACGCGCGAGCTGGCCGAGCGCGGCCACTATCCGGCGATCGACATCGCGCAGTCCATCAGCCGCTGCATGGCGCTGGTGACGAGTCCGGCACACCAGCGGGCCGCGCGCAAACTGAAGGCGCTGGCCGCACGCCACGAGCAGGTGCGCGAGCTGCTGCCGCTGGGCGCCTATGTGGCCGGCGCCGATCCGGCGACGGACCGCGCCGTCGAACTGTTTCCGCGCATCGAAGCCTTCCTCCACCAGGGCACGCGCGAGGCCGCGCCGCTCGACGCCACGGTGACGGCGCTCGAGGAGCTGATGGCATGAGCGGGCATCGCAAGCTGCAACGCCTGGGCCGGCTGGTCGATCTGCGCGAGCGCGAGGTCGAGCGCCTGAGCGCCGAGATGGCGGACAAACGCATCGTGCGCCAGCGCTATCTCGACAATCTCGCGCGGCTGGAACAGTTGTGCGAGAGCAGTGGCCAGAGCGGCGCGCAGGCGCTGTCGCCGACGCTGTCGCTGAACGTCGGCGGCTACAAGCAGGCCGTGATGAAGATGGCCGACGCGCATCGTCTCGATCTGTCGCTGCATGAAGCGCAGATGCAGACCACGCAGCGGCTCATGACGGTCGCGGCGCAACGCCACGAGGCGCTGGACCAGGTGCTGGTGCGCCAGCGTCGCGGCGTGCAGCGCTTCCAGAACGCACGCGAGCAGAAGCGGCAGGACGAACTGGCCGCGCAGGTCTGGTTGAGGGGGCGCAAGTGAACGCGCGCCTGTCATCCACCGATCGATTTCAGCCGGCCGCGATTCCGGTCGCCCTTACAGAGGCAGATCTCTCTTTGCCTCGAACAGGAGGGCGCCATGCCTGATTTCGACCCCGTAACGATCGCCTCGCAGCTGGCGACGGCTTATGTACAGTCTTCGCAGGACCAGATCGCCGCGAGCAAGGCGGCGGCACAGCGCACGGCCACGGGTCTGACAACCCTGCGATCGGCGCTGTCGGCCTTCGACTCGGCCGTTTCCGGCCTCACCTCCGGCAGCAGCGGCATGCGGCAGTTCGGCGCGCAGTTCAGCGCCAGCGGCATCGGCACGGCGACGGCGTCGTCCGGCGCGCAGGCCGGCACGTATTCATTCCACGTCGAGCAGCTCGCGCAGGCGCATCAGGTCGTGTTCGAGGATCTGCCGGCGGTGCCGGTGGCGCTCGGCGGACCGATCACCGTGCAGCTCGGCGACGGCTCCAGCTTCAGCGTCAATCTGGTCGCGGCGGATTCGGACGGCGATGGCTCGATCTCGCAGGCCGAGATCGCGCGCGCCATCAATCAGGCCGAAGACAACGGCGGCAAGGTCACGGCCTCGCTCATGACGGTGGGCGGCGAAACCAGGCTGCTGCTGTCGGCCGCCAGCACCGGCGCCGGCAGCGAGATCACGCTCGATACCAGCGCGCTGCCGGCCGGCGCATTGAAGGATGCGTTCGACGGCGGCCAGGAACTGGTCGCCGCGCGGGACGCCGTCGTGTGGCTCGGCGGGCAGGGCGGCATCCGGCTGCAGCAGGCGTCGAACACGTTCACGGCCATCGAAGGCGTCAGCGTCACCTTCACGCGCGCCATGCAGCCGGCCGAGTCGCCGGTCACGCTGGCGGTCACGGCCGACAGCACGGCCACCGCGGCCAACGTCCAGAAATTCATCGACGCGTACAACACGCTGAAGACCTCGCTCGACAATCTCACCAAGGTGAGCAAGGACGGCGCCACGGCCGCAGGCGCGTTCGCCACCGACGCCGGCGTGCGTGCGCTGCGCTCGCGTCTCAACAGCATCATCCGCCAGGAATTCGGCGGACTGACGCTGGCGGAACTGGGCGTCACGGCGACGCGCACGGGCAGCCTGAGCCTGGACAAGACCCGGCTCGACAAGACGCTGGCCGCCAATCCGACGGCGCTCGAAGACCTGTTCGGCAAGGCGAGCCTGACGCAGCCCACCGGCCTCATCGGCACGCTCGACCGGTACTTCGATGCCTGGCTGAAGAGCGGCTCGGGGCAGATCGCCGGCCGCCAGTCGTCGGTGGAAATCATCCAGAAGCGCCTGACCGAACGTCAGACGCGCCTGGATGCGCAGTACGACAACGTCTACGAGCGCTATCTCAAACAGTTCACGCAGTTGCAGGCCCTGCAGTCGCAGATGGGCCAGACCGCGGGACTGTTCTCGACCATGAGTACTTCAAGTTGATCGAAGCGGGAAGGCCGTGAATCAGGAAGCGTATCTCAGCTATCACTCCGTGAGCCTCGGCTCGCAGGCCGCGCAGGCCTCACCGGTGCAACTGGTGCTGATCCTCACCGATGGCCTGCTCGAAGAGCTGGCCCGCGCACGCGCGCACATCGTCGGCAGACGCTTCGAACTCAAGGCGCGCAGCCTCGATCGCTGCGTCGACATGCTCAACGGCCTGTCCAGCGCGCTCGATTTCGATGCGGGCGGCGAACTGGTGGCGAACCTGGCGCGGCTCTACGAGTACTGCGCGCACCGGCTGCAGGAAGCGGGCTTTCGCATGGACCCGGCGCTGATCGACGAGGTCACGGGCCTGCTGACGACGCTGCGCAGCGGCTGGCAGGGCATGCAGCAGCGGCATGGATAGGCAGCAGCAACTGTCGAGACTGGCGCAGCGGCTGGCGCGCGCGACCGCCGACGGCGACTGGCGCGCCGTGGCCGCGCTCGATCGCGAAGCGGCGGAGCTGCTGCGCGCCGCTTCGCAGCGACCGTGGCTGCTGCAGGAACACGCGGCGCTCGACGCATTGCGCCGGGCGCACGCCGCCGCGCGCGAGCAGTGCGAGCGCGAAGCGGCGCGGCTGGACGGATTGCTGGCGCAGATGCGCTCGCGCAGGGACGGCTGGATGGCGTACGCCATGAGTGACGAACTGGACGAGGTGCCGACATGACGAATCCACTGCTGAACATCACGCCGCCGGCCGGCGGCCGCGCCTTGTTCGCAGCGGGTCCTGCTGCGGCGCCCGCCATCGCCGTTGACACGGCAATGGACGTCGCGCCGGTTGCTGGATTCGGCGCCCTGCTGCGCGGCGCGGAACTGGCGCCCGAACTGCCGGCGGTCGCGACGGACGCAGCGCCGTTCGCCTCCGGAGCGCCTGCGACGGGCGCGCCCGTGTCTTCATGGGCGGGCGACGAACCTGTCGGGCAGCCGGTGGAGGAAGCGTCGGCGGACCTGGCGATCGTCCTGCCGCCGATGCCGCTGGCCGCACCGCTCGTGCGATTCGACGGCGCCGCGGCGATGACGATCGACGCGATGACGATGAAAGAGCATGCGCGGCCCGTGGCCGGTGCCGGACTGCCGGCGGTATCGATGAGCGCACCGGGCAGCGCAGCGCCGGGCGCGGCGATCCCGCTGGCCGCGCTGCAGCCGATGACGACGACCGGTCGCGGCGACACCGCGCAGGACAGCGTTCTGCTGCAGCTCGCATCGCACTCGTACGCGGGCGCGGCGGCGACGCTGGCCGTGTTTGCCGGCGACGCGGCGGGCGCGACCGAAGCGGCCGCTCCCGTCGTGCGCCAGCCGCTCGCGGCGCTGCTGGGCGAGCGCCTGCAGGTGCAGATCGGCCAGCGCAGCGAACACGCCGTCGTGCGCCTCGATCCGCCATCGATGGGCACGATCGAAATCATCATCCGCCAGGAGGCCGGCAGCCTGCACGTGCAGATGCGGGCCAGCAACAGCGACGTGGCGCGCCAGCTGCACGCCATCGGCGAGACGCTGCGCCAGGATCTGGTGCAGCGCCAGCAGGGCGATGTCTCGGTGCAGGTGTCCGATGCCTCGCGCGATGCGGACGGACGGCAGCGGCAGCGTGCGCACACGCCGTGGCGCGACGAGGCGCCGGGGCGGGCATTGAACGAATCGGGCGGTGCGGAGCGCGGCTCCGCCTTCGCCCTGAATGCGGACGTTTCCGCCGGGTAATCTCATGAAGACATCCAGACTCATCATCGTCGTGGCCCTGGTCGGGCTGTTCAGCGTCAGCGCCGGCGGCGCCACCACCTGGTGGATGCTGAAGAACCGGGGCGCGCCGCCCGCGGGCGCGCCGCCGGAAGCCGCGCCGAAGACGGTCACCGATACGCGCGCCTTCAAGTACGTCAGCCTCGAAAAAGTGATCGTGATGCTGCGTAACAAGGCCGGCGAACCGGTCTCGCACTACCTGGCGCTCGACCTGGTGTTCATGACGCCGACCGAATCGGAGCGCGTCACGCGCGATCACCTGCCGCTGCTGCGCAGCGTGACCGTGAAGGAGCTGTCGCAGCTGACGATGGAGACGGCGAGCCACCTGAGCGTCGAGGAGCTGACCGGCAGGATCAACCAGGCGTACCAGCAGACGTATGCGGACGATCCGGCGGGCATGCCGTTTGCGGAAGCGATGATCGGCAAGCTCATCATCGAGTGATCATGAGCGCGGTGTACGCCGAAGCGGACTACGCGGCCTGCGTGCCGCACAACGTCGCCGAGGAGCAGCGCTACCTGCTGGCGTACGTGCCGCTGGTGAAGCGCGTGGTCCGGCAGCTGCTGTCGCAGGCGGGCGGCGCCATGGACCGCGACGACATGCAGCAGGTCGGGCTGGTCGGCCTGCTCGATGCGTTGCGGCGCTACTGGCCGCCCGACGAGAAGTTCGGCTCGTATGCGGCGTTGCGCGTGCGCGGCGCGATCCTGGACGAACTGCGGCGCCAGGACTGGCGGCCGCGCGCGGTGCGCCAGGAAAGCCATCGCACGCGCGATGGCATTCGCGATCTCACGCGCCGGCTGGGCCGCGAGCCCAGCGTTGCGGAGATCCAGCAGGCGCTGGGCCTTTCCGCCGCGGCGTATCGCGACTACGAACTGGCGCAGAACGCGGAGTCGCTGGCGAACTTCGACGAACTGCTGCACGAGATGGACGGCCGCAGCGACGGCGGCGGTTCGCCGGAGACGCAGCTGCTGACCCGGCGCAGCATCGAACAGGCGCTGCAGCGGCTGGACGCACGCGAACAGCGCGTCGTGCAGCTGTACTACGAGTTCGACCTGAGCCTGAAGGAGATCGCGGCCGTGCTGGAGCTGACCGAAGCCCGCGTGTGCCAGATCAACAAGGCGGCGCTGAGGAAGATGCGCGAGACGATGGCCGACGACGGCGGCAAGTGGATGGCGAGTGGCGGATAGCGGCTGAAGCGAGAGCGACAAGGTCATGCAGTCAGTACTGGGTTTCGCAATCATTTTCGGATGCGTGTTCGGCGGCTTCGCGCTGCACGGCGGCGAGCTGGCCGTCATCTGGCAGCCGGTCGAACTCATCATCATCATCGGCGCCGGCGTCGGCGCGATCGTGCTCGGCAATCCGCGCCACGTGCTGGCCGAGATGTGGCTGCAGATCCGCGGCGTCATGCGGCGCAAGACCGCCACGCAGGAATTCCAGCGCCAGCTGCTGCTGCTCATGTACGAACTGCTGCAGCTGGCTGCCGGCGGCCTGAAGGCGCTCGACGCGCACGTGGAGGCGCCGCACGAGAGCGAACTGTTCAAGCGCTATCCGCTGATCCTCGAAGAACCGAAGCTGCTGCACTTCATCGTCGACAACTTCCGTCTCATGGCCATGGGCAAGATCAGCGCGCACGAACTCGAAGGCGTGCTGGAGCAGGAGATCGAATCGGTGTTCGAGGAACTGTCGCAGCCGGCGCGCTCGCTCGCCAAGGTCGGCGAGGCCATGCCGGGCTTCGGCATCCTGGCGGCCGTGCTCGGCATCGTCATGGCGATGCGCACGGTGGCCGATGGCGCCGATTCCGGCGACGTCGCGGTGGCGGTGGCGGCCGCGATGGTCGGCACCTTCATCGGCATCTTCTTCTGCTACGGCATCCTCGATCCGCTCAGCAACATGATGCGGCAGCTGGTGGACGAGGAGCGCAAGACGCTCGAGTCGGTCAAGGTGGTGCTGGTGTCGCAGGTGGCCGGCAAGCCGGCGCTGCTCGCCATCGACACCGGCCGGCGCCTGGTGCAGCTCAACATCCGGCCGAGCTTCGCGCGCCTGGAAGGCTGGATCAACGAACTGGAGAACGCCGACGCGGCGCCGGAAACGCCGCAGCGTCGTGCGACGGACCGGCCGCAGCAGCGGCGCTCGGGAGATCTGCGTGCCCAGCGCGCCTGACAAAGCTGGCCGGCCGGACAAGGCCGGCGAAATCGTGATCCGACGCGTGGTGCGCAAGCACGGCGCCGACGGTCATGGCGGCAGCGCCTGGAAAGTCGCGTTCGCCGACTTCTGCCTGGCGCTGCTCGCGCTGTTCCTGGTGCTGTGGCTGCTCGCGACCCGCGAACAGGAACGCCTGCAGGAATTGCTCAAGACGCCGGGGAGTCTCATCGACGAGGGCCGCGGCCGCCTGATGGACAGCATGGGCGGACCGCGCGGCAGCCTGATTTCGCGCGAGCCCATGCCCAGCCGCGGCGATCAGGTCGCGCGCCGCAGTCTCGCCAGCGGCGACAGCGACCCGGCGGGACCGGGGCAGGGAATCCGCCTGTCGAAGACGCTCTACGAAACGCGCGCCGACATGATGGAACTGGTCGACGTGCTCGATCGCATCAGCGAAAGCGCGGGCCTGAGCGCCAACGTGCATTCATTGATCACGCCCTACGGCCTGCGCGTGCTGCTGCACGACACGGACCGGCGCGGCATGTTCCGGCGCGGCAGCGCCGTGCCGTCCGACGCCTTCGTCAGCCTGCTGCACAGGCTCGGGCCGCTGTTCGATCAGATCGAGAACCAGATGGTGATTTCCGGCCACACCGATTCGCTGCAGTACGCGGAGCGCGGACCCGACGGCATGTCGAACTGGCAGTTGTCCAGCGCGCGCGCCATGGCGGCGCGCACGCACCTGCTCGCCGGCGGCATGCCGTCGCGCAGCGTGCTGCAGGTGGTGGGACTCGCCGACAGCGCGCCGCTCAACCGCGGGGACACGGCGGCGCACGAGAATCGTCGCATCGAACTGCTGATCCTGACGCGCGGCCAGGCGCGCAGCATCAGCGCGATGTTCGGCGCGCCGGGCGAGACGCAGCCGCTGATCGACGGCGCCGACACCAGCCTGCCGGACTACGAAGCGCTGGATGCGCTGCGCAGCCAGGTGACGCCCGGCGGGCGGTGACGTCATGCAAACCAGATCGCGAGGCACCCGTATGAGAATCGTTCCAGGCATCGCCGGCGCTGAAGTCGCCGCACCGGCCGCGGTGGCTGAAGTCACCCGCGCCGACACCCCGGCCGCAGGCGCGACGGCATCCGCCGCCGGCGGCGAAGCGCTGCAGTCCGCCGTGCTGCAGCCGGCGATCGCCGCGCTCGACGAACTGCCGGACATCGATCATGCCCGGGTGGCGGCATTGCGCGACGCGCTGGCGAAGGGCGAACTGCCGTTCGATGCGCGCCGGCTGGCCGTGCTGATCGAGTCGTATCACCGCAGCGGTGGCCAGTGAAGCAGCGCGAGGCATTCAGCCGGATCTTCGCGGGCATGCGCGCCGACCTGCACGACTACCGGGATCTGCGCGAGTTGCTGGAGGCGCAGTTCCTCGCGGCGCTGGAGCATCGCAGCGCGGACATCTGCGACATCGGCGCGCGCATCACCGCGCTCGCCGCGACGCTCGAGCAGCGCCGCGCCGAACGTGCGGCGCTGGCCGCGCTGCTCGTGCCGCGCGGCGGCCGCATCGCGATGCGCACGGTCGCGCAGCGGCTGCAGGGCGCGTCGCGCTCCGCCTTCGATACGTGCTGGAGCGCGCTGGAGACCGCGGTCAGGGACTGCAAGGATCTCAACCTGCGCAACTGCCGGCTGCTCATGGATCAGCACGACATCATGCAGCGGGTGCTGCATGCGGAGCCGGACACCTATGCTCCGGCCTGATTTCGCTGCCGCGCGCGTCGCCGCGACGCTCGCGCAGGAAACCGCGCGGATCGCGCTGCCGCTGGGCGATGCGGCGGCCGGCGGTGCGCGCAGCTTCCAGGCGTTCTTCAACGACGTCCGCCGCGACGTGACCGGCTTCATCGCCGGCGGGTCGGGCGTGTCCGGTGCGCTCTCGCTGAGCGCCGAAGGCCATGCGCACCGCACGCAATTGCAGAGCGGCAGCGCGCCCGCGGCCGATCGTGCGCAGCAGGAGGAATTCATCGCCGCCATCGCGCCGTGGGCGCGGCAGGCGGCCGAGCGGCTGGGCGTGGATGCGGAACTGGTGACGGCGCATGCGGCGCTCGAATCGGGCTGGGGCCAGCGTCTGCTGCGCGCCGGCGACGGCAGTCTCACGCACAACCTGTTCGGCCTGAAGGCGGGCGCCCGCTGGCAGGGCGACGTCGCCAGCGTCCTGACGACGGAAGTGGAAGAGGGCGTTGCCGTCCGCCGCAACGAAAACTTCCGCCGCTACGCCGACCGCAGCGATGCCTTCGACGACTATGCGCAGCTGCTGCTGCGCACGCCGGGGTATGGCGCCGTGCTGAACGCCGGCGGCGATGCCGGCGCCTTCGCCCGCGGGCTGGCGCAGGGCGGCTATGCCACCGATCCGCAGTACGCGCAGAAGATCGAACGCGTCGCGCGGCAGGTGCGCGAGATCGGCCTGCCCTCAGCGGGAGGGCGGTGACGTGGGCGCATCCACCGGTTCGACCGTGTTGTCGCCGATGACCCGTGCGCGCAGGGTGTTGCCGTTGGTCTTGTTGCGCACCGTCACGACGTCGTCGCGCCGGCCGTTGCCGAGCGCTTCGCCGGCCACGTGCACTTCGACGCCGGTATTGCGCGCCACGATGTTCACGTCAGCGCCGCGCTTCACCAGCATGGGCTCGATCAGCCAGCGCCGGCTCACCACCTGCCCGCGCCGCAATGCGCGCCGGCTGGACTTGCCCTCGATGGCGGCGGGATCGGAGAGCGCGTCGGCGACGTTCGCCAGTTCGCGCCGTTCGATGGCGAGCGCGGCGGCGTCGATGATGCTGCCGGCGCGCACGTCCGCGGCGGCGACGACGACGTCGGCCGTCACGGAGCCGCGCACGATGAACTCCGCGCTCCATGCAGCGCCGGCATCGTCGCAGGTCGCGGTGAAACGCATGCGTGTGACAGAACGTGTGTCGAGTGCGTCGATCCTCGCATTCTGCGTACAGGGTTCCACTGTATTGCGAGGCAACGCCGCAACTTCGACTGAAGGTTTGCGCAGGCCTGCCGTTGCAGCGAGGTCGACGAGGTGCATTCGCGCGGCCCGCTCCACGGCGTCGCGCAGGGCGGCAGGTGATTCGGCCTGCGCGGCGCACGCACACGCCAGCAGTGCGACGAGCGGCAGGTAATTCGGTTTTCCGGACGAAGGTAGACGCATGGCCATCCAGTTCGACAAGGCATTGGGACTTCACGCCGAGGCGCTCAGGTTACGCGCCGAACGCACCCGGGTGCTCGCCGCCAATCTTGCCAATGAAAGCACGCCCGGCTACCAGGCGCGCGACATCGACTTCGCCGCGAGTCTGCAGCAGGCGCTGGAGGAAACGGAAGCAGGACCGTCGTTCGGCGCCGGTTCCGCCGATCCGCTGTATCGCGTGCCCAATCACCGCTCGCAGGACGGCAACACCGTCGAGCTGGGCGTGGAGCAGGCGGCGTTCTCGCAGAACGCCTCGGATTTCCAGGCCAGCCTGACCTTCATCAACATGAAGCTGCGCGGCCTGAAGCAGGCCATCGAGGGATAACCACCCATGTCGTTCAGAAACATTGCCGACATCGCCGGCTCCGCGATGAATGCACAGAGCGTGCGGCTCAACACCGTGGCGAGCAACCTGGCCAACGCCAATACCGCCGCGGGCAGCGAGGCCGACGTGTATCGCGCCCGCAAGCCGGTGTTCGCCGCCGTCGCCGATCGCCACGGGCTGAGCGGCGAACAGATCGCCGGCGCGTCGGTCCGCGTGCTGGACGTGGTGCAGAGCACCGAGCCGGTGCGCAAGGCGTTCGAGCCCGACAACCCGCTGGCCAACGAGGAAGGCGTGGTGTTCTACCCGAACGTCAATCCGGTGGCCGAGATGACCGACATGATGGCGGCCTCGCGCGCATTCGAGACCAGCGTCGAGGTCATGAGCCGCGTCAGATCGATGCAGCAGTCGCTGCTGCGCATGGGAGAGGAGTAAGCACATGGCCATCCCCGGTACACAGAACACGCAGAACAATCCTGCGGGCGCGGGCGCGGGCGCGAGCGCCGGCGTCAGCAGCAACGGCGAAGTGTCGCAGCTGTTCACGACGCTGCTCGTGGCGCAGATCAAATACCAGAATCCGCTGGAGCCGCAGGACCCGAGCCAGTTCGTCAGCCAGATGACGCAGCTGAGCCAGATGGAGGCGCTGCAGGCGCTGACGGCGCAGGGCAGCGCCGGCAACGCCATGCTCGAAAGCATGCAGGTGATCGCCCTCGGCGGCCAGGTCGGTTCGCAGGTCGCCGTGGCCACCGGCGAGATCGTCGTCGGCGCCGAGCCGATCGAAGGGCGTTTCACGCTGGCCGACGGCAGCGCCGACGTGGCGCTGGTCATCAGCAGTCCGACGGGCCGGCAGCAGCGCATCGCCTTCGGCACGCGCGCCGCGGGCGACGTCGCGTTCAGCATCGATCCGCAGGCGCTCGGCCTCGCGCCGGGAACCTACTCGGTGCGCGTCGAGGCGGCGAGCGGCGAGGAATCCGTGGTCGAAGTCACCGGCACGCTGCGCAACGTGCGCATGTCGGCGGCCGACGGGCTGGTGCTCGACGTGGCCAACGTCGGCCAGGTCCCGCCCGCCGCGATCACGGCCTTCAACGGCCGCGCCAACTGACACCCGCAGTCATCAGACACTTTTCAAGGACCCCTCCATGAGCTTCAACATCGCCCTGTCCGGCATCAACGCGATCAACACCGAGCTGAACACCATCAGCAACAACATCGCGAACTCGGGTACCTACGGCTTCAAGTCGAGCCGCGCCAATTTCGCTTCGATGTATGCGGGCACCCAGCCCACCGGCACCGAGGTGTCCTCGCTCACGCAGAGCATCGAGATCGGCGGCGGCGTGCTGACCACCGGTCGCGGCATGGACGCATCGATCCAGGGCCGCGGCTTCTTCGTGACGCGCGACACCACCGGCGCCGAGGTCTACACGCGCGTCGGCATCTTCTCCACCGATGCGAACGGCTACGTGGTCGACAGCTTCGGCCGGCGCGTGCAGGGCTATGCCGCCGTGCCCGGCGCCACCACGCTCGGCGCCATGGGCGACCTGCAGGTCGCGACCGGGCAGATTCCGGCACAGGCCAGCACGACGCTGAACTACGTCGGCAATCTGTCCGCCGACTGGACGGCGCCGACGGTGACGCCGTTCGACCGCACCGATCCGCTGTCCTTCAACGGCTCGCTGGTCTCCGTGGTGTACGACTCGCTGGGCGTGCAGCACAGCGTGACGCAGTACTTCGTCAAGAGCGGCGTCAACCAGGCGACGGTGCACTACACCTTCGACGGCGTCGATCAGCCGGCCACGACGGTGCTGGACTTCGACACCAGCGGCCAGCTCGTCGCGCCGGCCGGCGCCGTGCCGATCGCGTTCGGCACGCCGCCGGGCGCAGCGCCGCTGACGGTCGCCATCAGCTACGCCGGCACCACGCAGACGGCCGGTGAAGCCACGACCAGCACCAACGCGGCGAACGGCTACGCCTCCGGCACGTTCCTCGGCGTGCAGCTTTCATCCGACGGTTCGGTGCTGGCGCAGTACAGCAACGGCCAGAAGCAGAGCATCGGCACCATCGCGCTGGCGACGTTCCCGGCCGAAGGCCAGCTCGTTCCGATCAGCGATACCGCGTGGACCACCTCGACGGAATCCGGCGCGGCGCTGTACTCGGCGCCCGGCAGCGGCATGGCGGGCCGGCTCACGCCGGGAGCGCTGGAGCAGTCGAACGTCGACATGACGGCGCAGCTCGTCAATCTCATGTCCGCGCAGCGCAACTACCAGGCGAACACCAAGGTCATCTCCGCCGAGAACGAGATGATGCAGACCCTGATGCAGGCGGTGTGAGCGGGCCGCCATGGATGCATTGATCTACACATTGATGAGCGGCGCCGAGCGCTCCCTGCGCGCCCAGCAGCTGCACGCCAACAATCTCGCCAACATCGAGACCAACGGCTTTCGCGCCGACCTGGAACTGGCGACCAGCGAAGCCGTGACCGCCGGTTACGGCTACGACACGCGGCACATGAGCCGCCTGGAAGCGAATGCCGTCGCCGCGCGCGAAGGCGCGGTGCGCCAGACGGGCCGCGAACTCGACGTGGCCATCGCCGGGCAGGGCTACTTCGCCGTGCAGTGGGGCGATGGCGAGGCGTACACGCGCGCCGGCAATTTCACCGTCGATCGCGATGGCGCGCTGACGCTCAACGGCCGGCCGGTGCTGGGCGACGGCGGTCCGATCGTGCTGCCGGAACACTCGGCCATCGGGATCGGCGCCGACGGCACGATCTCGGTGCTGCCCGCCGGCCAGACGCAGATGCAGGCGCTCGACCGGCTGAAGCTGGTCAGACCCGCTGCCGATGCGGTCACGAAGAATTCCGCCGGTCTCATCGTGGCCCGTTCCGGCGAGACGCTGGCCGCGGACGACACCGTGCAGGTGCGCAGCGGCCACCTGGAAGGCAGCAACGTGTCGGCGATCGAGGAAATGGTCGCCACCATGAATCTGAATCGCGAGTTCGAGATCCAGATGAAGCTCTATCGCGCAGCGGACGCCATGGCGGATGCCGGCAACCGGCTGATCCGCGAATGATCCGCACCGCCGCCGCCACCGCACGACATCAGTACATCAGGAGACGACCATGAATCCCGCCCTGTGGATCAGCAAGACCGGCGTTCAGGCCCAGGACGCGAAGCTCCAGGCGATCGCCAACAACCTGGCCAACGTCAACACCGTCGGCTTCAAGCGCGACCGCGCCGTGTTCGAAGACCTGTTCTACCAGGTCGAGCGCCAGCCGGGCGCGCAGAACGACGACAACACCGTGTCGCCCTCCGGCGTGCAGCTCGGCAACGGCACGCGGCTCGTCGGCACCCAGAAGGTCTTCACGAACGGCAGCCTGCAGACCACGGGACAGTCGCTCGACGTCGCCATCGTCGGCCAAGGCTTCCTGCAGGTCGAACTGAGCAATGGCGAAACCGCGTACACGCGCGCCGGCCAGCTGCAATTGAATGCCGACGGCCGCATCGTCAATGCACAGGGATTGCCGCTGACGCCGGACGTGACGATTCCGGCGGAAGCCACCGCGGTGACCATCGGCGAGAACGGCATCGTTTCGGCGACCGTGCCCGGCTCGCAGGCGCCGGTGCAGGTCGGACAGATCACGCTGGCGAACTTCGTCAATCCATCCGGCCTGCTGGCGCTGGGCGACAACCTCTACCAGGAAACGGTGGCCAGCGGTGTGCCGACCGAAGGCGTGCCTGGCGAGGATGCCTTCGGCAAGCTCAAGCAGGGCGCGCTCGAAGCATCGAACGTGCAGGTGGTCGAGGAGATGGTCGACATGATCGCGGCCCAGCGCACCTACGAGATGAACACCAAGGTGCTGTCCGCGGCCGACAACATGATGCAGTACCTGGCGCAAGCCGTCCGCTGATGAACACCGGTTGCCAACGCGCGGGCGTTTTCGTGGCGGCGCTGCTGCTGTCGGGCTGCATCATGCGCCCGCCGCGGCCGCCGTCGGACGAACCGCCGCCGCCACCACCCGTGGCCGCCATGCCGAAGGGCGAGGCGGGCGGTGTGTTCACGACGCAGATGCCGTGGACGCTCGTCACCGACAGTCGCGCATTCCGGCCGGGCGACGTGCTCACCGTGGTGTTGCAGGAGACGACGCAGGCGCGCAAGAGCGCCGACACCAGCATCGGCAAGCAGAGCAGCATCGCCATCGACCCGGTGGTGGTGGGCGGCGACGCGCTCGATTCCGACTTCAGCGTCTCGGGACAGCGCAAGTTCGCCGGCACGACGACCAGCACGCAACAGAACGCCCTGCAGGGAGCGATCACCGTGATCGTGCAGGAAGTGCTGCCGAACGGGCTGCTGCGGGTGCACGGCGAGAAGAGCCTGTATCTCAATCAGGGCGAGGAGTTCGTGCGCGTGGCCGGCTACGTGCGCGCGCAGGACATCGACAGCGCCAACCGCGTGTCCTCGCAGCGCATCGCCAATGCGCGCATCGCCTATTCCGGCCGCGGTCCGCTCAACGACGCCAACTCGCCCGGCTGGCTGACGCGCTTCTTCACCAGTCCCTGGATGCCTTTCTGATTCCGATGGCCATGAACACACGCCACATCGCGACTGCGCTGCTGACGGTCCTGGGCTTCGCCGCGATCCCGGCGTACGCGGTGCCCGACAGCGGCCGCAGCGCCAGGCCGCTGCGCTCGCTCGTCAGCGTCGAAGGCGTGCGCGAAAACCAGTTGATCGGCTATGGACTCGTCGTCGGCCTGCAGGGCACGGGCGATGGCACGCAGGTGAAGTTCGCCGGCCAGTCGGTCGCCAACATGCTCAAGCAGTTCGGCGTGAAGATTCCCGAGGACGACAATCCGCGGCTCAAGAACGTCGCCACCGTGATGGTCGGCGCGGTGTTTCCGCCCGGCTATCGCAAGGGACAGCGGATCGACATCACGGTGTCGTCGATGGGCGATGCCAAGAGCCTGCGCGGCGGTCTGCTGCTGCTGACGCCGCTGCGCGCGGCCGACGGCGAGATCTACGCGCTGGCGCAGGGCAACCTGGTCGTCGGCGGCGTCTCCGCACAGGGCGCCAGCGGTTCGAGCGTCACCGTCAACTCGCCGACCTCGGGCCGCATTCCCAACGGCGCCACCATCGAGCGCGAGATCGACAGCGACTTCGACACGCGCCCGACCGTGCTGCTGAGCCTGAAGCTGCCCAGCTTCCAGACCGCCACCAACATCGTGCAGGCCATCAACAGCCGCTACGGCGAAGTGGCGAGCACGCGCAACGCCACCAGCGTCGAAGTGCAGGCGCCCGCCAATCCGACCCAGCGCGTCGCCTTCGTGGCGAGCCTGGAGGCGATCACGGTGGACGTCGGCGATGCCTTGCCGCGCGTCATCTTCAATTCGCGCACCGGCACCGTGGTGATCGCGGAAGGCGTGCGGGTGCGTCCCGCCGCCATCTCGCACGGCGCGCTGAAGGTCGTGATTTCGGAATCGCCGCGGGTGAGCCAGCCGGCGCCGTTCGGGCGCGGCGAAACCACGGTCGTGCCGCAGTCCGACGTCAGCGTCGAACAGGATGCCGGCCGCATGTTCGCGTGGCCCGCGGGCGTGGAGCTGCAGGCCATCATCGACACCGTCAACAGCACGGGCGCGACGCCGGACGACCTGATGGCCATCCTGCAGGCGCTCGACCAGGTCGGCGCCATCGAAGGCGAACTGATCGTGATCTGATGCCATGACCCGCACGAACCTCGACATCGCTTTGTCCAGCGCCCCGCCCTCGCCGGCGCAGCCGCAGATCCGCGCGGCGGCCGACGACATCGCCTCCGCCGATTACGTGGCCAGGGTCCAGGCGGCCGCGGAGAAGTTCGAAGGCTTCTTCATTGCCCAGATGCTGCGCCAGATGCGCCAGAGTTCGCGCGAGATGGCGGGCGAGGACAGCGTCTTCAACAGCCGCAACGGCCAGGAAATGCTCGACATGGCGGACGTCGCGCTGGCGGATTCGCTGGCCGGCCGGCGCGCCTTCGGCATTGCCGATGCGATCGTGCGGCAGCTGCTGCCGCCGCCGCCGCCTGCCGCGGCAGGACTTAAGACATCGACT
This sequence comes from Povalibacter sp., assembly GCF_036735925.1. NCBI lineage: Bacteria > Pseudomonadati > Pseudomonadota > Gammaproteobacteria > Steroidobacterales > Steroidobacteraceae > Povalibacter > Povalibacter sp. The sequence goes on along the minus strand of NZ_DAINNK010000002.1, from coordinate 72,844 downwards.
GCGCCGGTCGCCTCTTCCGACTGATGATCCCTTGCAACGGCGACAGGTCCTGACATGACGCTCATCCACAACGCACTTTCCGGCGCGCTCGCCGCGCAGGCCGCCCTGTCGGCCACCAGCCAGAACGTCGCCAACGTGATGACGCCGGGCTATACGCGCCAGGGCATCCTGCTGGCGTCGGTGCAGCCGCTGCAGAGCGGGGCGCTCAGCGCCGGCAGCGGCGTCACGGTGCCGTCGCTGCTGCGCTTCAGCGACAACTACAAGAGCCTGCAGTTGTGGTCGGCCGCCGCCGAACTGGGGCAGCGGACCACGGCGCAGCCCTATCTCACGCAGCTCGAACAGGTGCTGGGCGAGGACGAGTCCGGCATCAACAGCGGCCTCGACGCGTTCTTCGCCGCGCTCAACGCCGCCAGCGTCGAACCGACGTCGAGTCCGCTGCGCCAACAGGTCATCGGCACGGCCGATGCGCTGGCGCAGCGTTTCAACAGTCTCAACCAGGTGCTGTCGAACCAGCGCGCGTCGGTCGCGCAGCAGCGCCTGACCGCCGTGTCGCAGGTCAACACGCTGTCGGCGCAGATCGCCAAGCTCAACTCGGAGATCGCGCGCACCCAGGGCACGGGCGTCAATCCGTCGGGTCTCATCGACGAGCGCGACAGCAAGATCGACGAACTCGCCAGCCTGGTCTCGGTGCAGGTGGTGGAGCAGGCCGACGGCACGCGCAACGTGTCGTTGCGCGGCGGGCAGCCGCTGGTGGTCGGCGCGCGCGCCGCGACCATGCTGGCCGTCACCCATCCGGACGGCTCGCAGACGCTCACCGTGAAGTTCGCCAGCGAAACGTTCTCGCTGCAGTACACGCGCCTGGGTGGCCAGATGGGCGGCCTGGACGATTTCGAGAACAACTCGCTGGTGCCGCTGATGCAATCGATCACCGACATGGCGCAGCAGCTGGCCGACAACGTGAACGGCCAGCTGGCCGCAGGCTATGCGCTCGACGGTTCGCCGGGACAGCCGCTGTTCCAGTTCGACTCGACCGGCGTCACCGGCGTATTGCAGGTGCGCGCCGGCGTGATCGCCGCGGATCTCGCCTTCTCGTCGGATCCCGCGGCGCAGGGCAACAGCGACAACCTGCAGCGGCTGATTGCGATCCAGAAACAGCCGGTGATCCTGCCGGCGCTCGGCTCGGTGTCGCTCGCGGACGCCGTGACGCAGCTGGTGGCGCAACTCGGCATGGACAGCCAGCAGAACACGGCGGCGCTGGCGACAGCGCAGACGGTGCGCAACCAGGCCGAGGAGAGCTGGAAATCGACCAGCGGCGTCAACCTGGACGAGGAGGCCGCCAATCTCATGCAGTACCAGCAGATGTATCAGGCGAACATGAAAGTGATCGCCGTCGCCAACGAGCTGTTCGCCAGCACGCTCGCGGCGCTGGGCTAGGCTACCCCGGAGAATTCAGGCCATGAGAATCGCCAGCACCCAGTACCACACGACGATGAACACGGCGCTGCAGACCGCCTCGTCGCGGCTGCAGAGCATCCTGCAGAAGATGGCGAGCGGCGAACGCTACTCGCTGCCGTCCGAGAATCCCATCGCCAATGTGCGGCTGTCGCGCCTGACGCGCGAAGAAGCGCTGCTGGATCAGTACCTGGACAACATCTCGACGCTGCAGGGCGCGATGTCGCGCAACGAGGCGGTGCTGGCGGGCATGTCGGCCGACATGCTCAGCGCCCGCGATCTGCTGGTGTGGGCTGCCGACGGCAGCAATACCTCGGACGACATCATCGCGGTGTCGGGTTCGCTGCGGCCGCTGCTGGAGAGCATGTTCTACAACACCAACACGCTCGACGCCGAAGGCCGCTACGTGTTCTCGGGCACGGTGACCGATGCGCCGACGCTGACCTACGATCCGCTCGCGGCGGTGGGAGCGCGTTACACGGCGACGGGCAACACCGCCGAACAGCTGGTCGTCGTCGGCAACGGCATCACGCAGCCGGCCAATGTGACCCTGCCGGAAATGGCGGTCATCATGAATGAGCTGGAGTCGATCCTCACGACGCTGCAGACGCCGGGCATCAACGTCAACGATCCGGCCGTGCGCGCGCAGATCGGCGCGGCCATGAACGCGCTGGACGAGGCCATCGAAACCAACAGCGGCAAGATCGCGCGGCTCGGCGGCTCGCAGAACATCCTGGCGACGCTGCAGAGCAATCACGGCAACGTCAGCCTGTCGAACAAGCAGGCCGCGCTGGTCATCGGGCAGCTCGACTACGGCGATGCGGCCGTGAAGATGAACGGCTACACCGCGGCGATCCAGGCGACCCAGAAGGCCTATTCCCAGGTCAGCCGGCTGTCGCTGTTCGAAGTGCTGTAGACACGATCGCACAGCGCCGCGCCATGCAACTTGCACTGATCGATTCCGGACGCCCGGTCGCCCCACGTACCACGCCCGAGCGGGTGGCGACCACGGCGCGTTCCGAGCCGGCGCCGCCGGTGACCCCGGTCGAGGCGGTGCGCGCACCGGATTCTCCGCTCCAGTCGACGCGGCAGGCCGCCTCTCTTCGCGGCGGCCTGACAGGCGTCGATACGCAGCTCAACCAGCGTGTCGCCACTGCCCAGCGCACGGTCGAGTTTCTCGATCGCGCGGCGGGACAGCTGCAGGGTCTGAGGAGCGCGTTGACATCGCAACTGACGCCTGCGGGCGAACCCTCGACGGCGGATCTTGCGAGACAGATGCGCCGCTTCGAGGCGCTGTGGCGCGAGCGGCCGGCGGCGACGGGTGGAACGCTCGACGGCCGGCTGGCACAGGTTGCGCCCGGCGACGCGCGCCAGACATTCACGGTGCGCGGGCTTTCCCTCGCCGCGCTGCGGACCGCTGACGCGGAGACGCTGTACCTCGCGGTCGGCGGACGCACGCAGCATGCCGCGGCCGTGACGATCGAGCCCGGCCTGTCCGATGAAGCCATCGTGCAGCGCTTCGACCGGGCGCTCGCACCGAACGGCATCCGCGCAGCGCGGGACGCGAACGGAGAACTCGGCTTCAGCGTGCCCGAGACGGCGTGGTCGACGACCCGCGATGCACTGGCCATCAAGGGCGAAGGCCGACGCTTTCCCACCGGCCAGTTCGCGACGGCGCGCATCGTCGCGGAAGAACCCGTCATCCGCCCCGATCGGTGGAGCGCGGACAACCCGCCCGCCCGGCGCGACACCTTGCAGAAGGTCGTCGATGCGCTGGAGGCGATTCGCAACGCGCAGCGATCGGCGGCGCAGGCGCTCATGACCGGGATGGAGTCGCTGCAACCGCCATCGCAGGCCGATGCGACCTGGAGTACGGAATTCGTCCGGACGTTCGAAGCCACGGCCGCGCGCGGCGATTATCAGTCCCTGTCCGCGCTGTCGCCTGCGCTGCTCGGCATCCATCGCGAGCGCGTGGTGGCGCTGCTGCGCGCTGCGGCGGGGTGAGATCGCCCGTTTCGGGATGAAGTCGATCAATGCGTCCCTTCCTCCGCGCAGCGGGGGAAGGACAGGATGGGGGTGTCAAGTTAGGCAGCGCAGCGTGCGCTGGAAGGCTCCTTCCCGCGCTCGTGGCCGAGTTGTGAGGGAGTGATTTGACCAGAGGTGCCAAGTACGGCCCATCGGTCTTGACTCATCAGCAGCCGCGTTGCATCTTCCCGGCCCAGGACGACGGGCAGCAAACAACGACGACACGCCCGCGAGCGATGACCAGGGATGGTTGCTCTGATATCTCCCTGCAGCGCCTGTGTACCGCATCGATGCCATGGCATTGATGTTCGTGCTGCCGTCGTGCACCGCGGATCGGGTGTGCGAGCGATGGACTCGCGTGGGAGGAGCGACGGATGGCGAAGATCTACCGTGTACTGGCGGTGATATGGATGTGCGCGCTGTGCGCGCTGGATGCGTCCGCGAGTGCTGACTGGTTGCTCAGCCAACAGCAGGCCGACGGATCGGTCGCGAGCGCAACCGATGTGGCTATTCCATTTCAGAGTTCTGCCGAGGCGGTACGCACGCTGCGTGTGCTGGGACGCGAAGCGAGTGTCGGGCCCGCACAGGCCTATCTTGGTGTCGAGACGTACCGCGGTACCGAGCATCTTTCCCGGCAGATCATCGCTGCAGCCGATGCCGGCAGTCCCACCGGCCCACAGATTTCGGAACTGCTCACCCATCAAAACAGTGACGGTGGTTTCGGCGAACTGCCGGGCTACCAGAGCAGTCCGCTCGATACGGCGTTCGCGCTTGAGGCCCTGGCGGCAAGCGGCAACCTGGCTCATGCCGCTACCGGCTACGCGGTCGGGTTTCTTCTGCAGAACCAGCGCAGCGAGGGAGGATGGAGCCTCGGCGAGGCGGCTTCCGATCTCTATGTGACCTCGATCGTCGCCCGTGCGCTGCATGCCTATCGCGCGAGATTCACTGCCGTGTCGTCCGCGGTCGGCAATGCCACGGGTTTCTTGCTGTCGCGGCGCGTTGCGGATGCGCTGTGGGGTGAGGATGCGCTCAGTGCACAGTCGCTGCTGACGCTGGCGACGGTGGTGGCCGATGTTGGTGCGCTGCAGGCGAGCGGCACGGCGCTGCGCGCGCGACGCTCTGCCAACACGAGTTGGTCGAACGATGTCTATACCACGGCGCTTGCGCTGCGCGCGCTGTATGTCTTTGATGCGCGCGTCGGCGGTGTCACGACGCCGGAGTCGGGCGGGGTCGTGACGGGTCACGTGTTGCGCTCCGGTACGTCGGCGCCGATCGAAGGGGCGGTCGTGACGAGCGCGGCGGGTGGGCAGGTGCTGACCAATGCCGAAGGCCATTTCGCGCTGTCGGGAATTGCGGCGGGCGAGACGACGCTCACGATCGGCAAGGCGGGCTACGCCTCGGTGTCGCGCGCCGTGTCGGTCCGCAACGGTCAATTCACGAATGCGGGCACGGTGCTGCTGGCGCAGTTGCCCCAACTGGCCCTCGTTCGCGGACGGATTGTGGATGCGCATGATGGCAGCGTACTGGGCGGCGTGAATGTATCGCTGTCGGGTCCGGGTGTTGCGAGCGCAAGCAGCAATGCCCTGGGCGAATTCGAGATTGCCAACCTGCCGCCCGGCAGCTACAGCGTGCGCTTCGAGCGCACGGGTTATCGCTTGGCCAATGGCATGCTCGATGCACCTGCCGGGTCGGTCACGGCCATCCAGCAAGGACTCACGCGCGACGGTGCCTTCCTGGATGAGTCGCCGATCGATGTCGCAGGTCGCATCGTTGATGGCATCTCGCGGCTGCCACTTGCCGGTGCGCAGCTCACGCTCGATGGCGTGGCCAGCGGCGCGTCGGGCAACGATGGCTCGTTCGAACTGGCGGCACTGGCCCGTGGCAATCACCGCCTGGAAATCGGCGCCGCCGGGTATGCGGGCGCAAGCTATTCCTTCCTGCTGCCGGCGGGTGCGGTCGCACCGCTCGGGGATCTCGCGCTTTATGCGGCAACGCCCGAGGTGGCCGCGACCACGCTGACGCTCACGGGTGTGGTGGTGGATGGTCTCGACAACCGGCCGCTGCCGAACGCCACCATCAGTATTGCTGCCTCGGGAGCAACGCTCACGTCGGATGCCCAGGGTCGCTTCGTCGCGTCGGGACTGACCGAGCTGTCGTTCGATGTGCTGGTTGCCGCAGAGGGCCATGAGACACGTTCGTTTGCGCTGACGGCGTCCGGGTTCGGTGAGGTCAACGGCACGTTTGCGTTGCCGCCGGTCGGCGGTGATCCGCAAGCCACGGCCTCGACGTTGCGCGGTTTTGCGCGCGACTCGGTGTCGGCGGAGCCGCTCGGCAACGTGAGCCTGCGCATCGCTGGGACGAATGCCGCCGCCGTCTCCGCGGCGGATGGTTCTTTCGAGATCGCCGGCGTCGACGTGCACGAGTTCTCGCTCAGTGCATCGCTGTCAGGCTATTCGGAGAGCCGCTACGAGATTGAACTCGCCCAGCATGGGACCTACGCCATCGATGTGTCGCTGGTGCGCGAGCCGGGTGCGGTGGCGGACCTGTTCGATGTGGTCTCGGTGGTCGCGACGGCGACTGGGACCGGCGCGAATACGCAGCAACGTTTCGTCGCACGGGTAACGAACCTCAGCGATGGGGATCGCTCGGCGCTGGTGATTGCCGATGTGTTCGATGCTTCGGATGCACAGGTGGCGAGCGTGACGCCGTTTGCCGTCGGTACCGAGACGCCGGCGACGTTGTTCGGGTTCGCGGCAGGTGAGTCGCTGGATCTGGAGATGGCCTGGAACACGGCGCAGTTCGCGCCGGGTCAGTACCGGATGCGCGTGCGCGTTGTCGAGCCGGGCACGGTGACGCGCGAACTGCCGAGCGGTGTGGTGCTCGCCCTGGGAGAGGGTGGCGGCACGGTGACCCAGACGTTGGCGATCACGGGCGGTCTGGCGCTGACTCCGCCGTTGGCGCAGTCCGGTTCGACCCAGCCGGTGCAGTTGTCCGCGCTCGTCATGAACCAGGGCAATCTGCCCCTGACGGGAGAGAGCTTCACGCTCAGCGTATTGGATCCGCAGTCCGGTGACCTGCTGCATTCGGCGCAGGCCACCGCGGCCCTGCTGGAAGTCGGCGACAGCGAGATGCTCGAATTCGGCAGCTGGGTGCCGACGCGGGCAGGTGACCTGCCGGTGATGGTGGTCGCGCAGTCCGCGGCCACAACCGGTTCGGTGAATGGCGTGCTGTATGTCGGCGACAAGGCGACCGGCACGTTCACGGTGGATCGCTCGGTCGTGCCGATGGGCACGCAGACGGTGCGCGCCAGCATTTCGATGCGCGGTGTGGACGTGCGCACCGGCACCAGTACCGATCCGCTGTTCCTCGCGGTGAAAGAGGCGGTGCGCAAGGGCGGACTCTTTGTTGCTCAACAGGCGCCGCTGTGGAATGAGACGAATCGCTGTCTGGGATGCCATACCCAGACGCAGAGCATCATGGGTCTGGCCGCAAGCCTGGACAAGACGGACATCGACCGCGATGCGTTGCAGTACCTGTACAACGACATCGTCGGATCGCAGCAGGCGAACGGCGCCCTGCATGCCAGCCACCTGCAGCACGCCTCGGTGCAGACGGCGCTGGCAACGTGGTCGCTCAGCGCCTGGCCGGATACGCAGCAGGTATTTCGCAGCATGTACAAGGCGGCGAGCTACCAGCTCACGCGTCTGAGTACCTCGGGCACGCAGTCGTGGTGGAGCAACGATCACTGTGGCGCATGGTGGTGCAACACCGAAGGTCCGACCATGGCCGCGACCAAGGGCATCGCCGCGACGCTGCGCATGGCGCAGGAGCTGCAGGGGCAGTCGGTGCCGGACTACGGACTTGAGGCGGCGTACGAACTCGGCAGTCCCAATGTCATGGACGTTGAGCAGGCTGCCGACGGCACCCTGTGGTACCTCGAGTACAACAACGCGCTGTATGTTCGCAATCTGCAGACCGGAGAACGACGCACGGTCGCCACCGGCATCACCAATGCCTACGGCCTGGCGGTTGCGGCGGACAGTACGGCGTATGTGACGAGTGGCACCTCGATCCTGCGTTTCGCTGTCGACGGTACGCGCACCATCCTCGCGACGATCGGCGGTACCAACCTGCTCGATATCGTGCTGGGACCGGATGGGTTCCTGTATGTGTCGGACTATCAGGGCCATCGCATATTCAAGGTATCGCAGGCGGGTACGGTCACGACGTTCCTCAGTGGCGGGCTGCTGGCTCAGCCGGTCGGCCTTGTCTTCGACGAGGAGGGCAGCCTCTACGTTGCAAACTATGGACGCTTCAACATTCTGAAGGTCTCGCCGGCAGGCGTTGCCGCGCCGTTCGCACGCGGACTCGCGTATCAGCCGGTCTGGCTGCGCCGTACAGCCGACGGCACGCTCTACGCCAACTCGGCGGGCTACAGCAACAGCGGTTTCACACCGTCCGGGGTCTGGCGCATTGCGGCCGATGGCTATGTCGAGCGCATGGTCACCATGGACTCGATGAACTCCTACAACTACGGTGCGCTCGCCCTGATCGATGGCAATGTCTATGCGAGCCACGAGGCGAGTCGCCGTCTGTATCGCTTGGTCACCCAGCCGCTGGCGACGCCGCAGCTGACGAACATGCAGTCGGCGCTGGAGCGTGTGGTGCGCTATACGCTGGCGCGCTACACCGACAACAGTCAGTGGAACGATCTGCATGCCATGCGACTGATCACGCTGGCAGAGGCACGTCCCTACGTCAGCGATCTAGGCCTGCAGGCGCAGATCGACACGGCGATCACCTACATTGCAAATCTGCTGCGTCAGCGCCAGCGCGCGGACGGCGGCTGGGCCTACATCGTCAGTCGCACCGTGAGCGATCCGTACGCCACGGCGTTTGTGGGACTGGCGCTCGAGTACACGCATCCGTCGGTGAACGATCCGGCGATCCGCAACTCGATTACCTACCTGTTGAACCAGCAGCAGGCGGACTTCAGCTGGAACTACACCACCGGCGTATTCCCGACCAAGCTGGGGCCGACGAGCTTTGTGATGGCGTACCTGCCGCTCGCGCTGGAGCGACTCGGCGGTATCGATACCGATCTCACGGTCGTGATGCCGGCGGACGTGCTGCTCTCCAATCCGAGCCAGGCGCCGGCCTCACAGGTGGCCGTGACGGAGGGGACGCAATACAAATGGTCGCTGCAGGGCGTGACCAACAATGCCCGCACGATCAGCTTCGATGCGACGCTCGCCGATCTGGGATACCAGGAGGAACGCGCGGTTGCAGCGCAGGCGTACTTGGAGTTCAAGAACTCCTTTACCGAGGAGACGCTGCGCAGCGATCTGGTCATTCCGGTGGTGCGGGCGGCGAGTGACTTGGTGTTGGCGCTGAGCACCGATGAGCCGGCCTATGCCGCTAATGCGAACGTCGGCATCAGCAGCAACGTGACCAATGCGGGGCCGCCGATCACCTCGGGCGAGTTGCGGCTGGTCATCCGGGCGGCGGACGGTGCGCTCGTGGCCGATCTGGGTTCGGTGGCCGTGGGTGCGCTGGAAACGGGCGCGGCCGTTGTCGTCCCGTCGACCTGGAACACCGGCACCGTCCTGGCAGGTGGCTATGCCGTGCATGGCGAGTTGTACAACCAGGCCTCCGTTCTGGTGAGTGAGTCGCAGGCGTCGTTCCAGGTCGTGCATGTGGGCGCTGCCGCCGGGGCCAGCATTGCGACCGACAAGCCGGTCTATGCGGCCTGGGATGCGGTGCAGCTCAATGGTCGTATCCGCAACTTGAGCGAGAACGCCATTCAGGCGCCGACGACCGCGGAACTCACGGTTCGAACACCGTCGGGCCAGGTGATCTTCACGCGTACGTTCTCGTTGACCGAGCTGGGCCCGCAGGCACTGCGTGACGTGACTGCCACGCTGAACCTGTCGGATGCGGTCACTGGTGACTATTCCGTGGAGCTGGTGGTTCGCGATGGGTTCTCGCATGCAGTGGTAGCCACGGCGAGCGGCCAGTTTGCGGTGGAGCGCGATGAACTCCAGGCATTGCGCGGGCGTGTGTCCGTGCAGAGCACGCGGATCGAGCGCGGCGCAGCGAACGTCTGTATCGACACGGCGAGCAATGTGGCTGCTACTGCATATGCCGGCGTGGTGCTGACGCAGTCGCTCGTGAGTCTTGAGGACGGCAGCGTCGTGCAGACGGGTGAGGTGTCGCGTGACTTCGCTGCAAGGCAGGAACACGTGCTGACGCGCAGTGTGGCGACGACGGCGTTGCCGCTGGGCGGCTATGCCTGCGTGCTGAATGCGACGTACCAAGGCCGTACGGTGCAGATCGGTTCGGCCGGCTTCGAGGTCATCGCACCTTCGATCCAGCTGGAAGCGGTACTGAGGAGCGAGGGGGCAGGCCGGTTGCTGGTGTTGCTGGATGAGTCGAACGCCTGGCCGTGCACGTCGGTGAAGGACGTGGAGCTGTGGGCGCCGTTCCGGACGCGATTGCCGACGGATGCACGCATCGAGGTGGAACTGCTGGATGAGCAGGGTCGGCGGGGGGATGTCGAGTCGGGGGCGCTGGCGCAGTACCGCGGCGCGGTGAACCAGCGGAAGGGGGGCTCGGCGGACCTGAGCATCACGGGCGTCTCGGCAGAGGTGCTGACGGTGAAGATCGCGAGCAACAGCGCTCTGGGGTCGGGCTACCGGATGGTGGCGACGGCGACGGCGGAGTCGCTGCCGCCGCTGGTGGTGGAGAGCAACGTGATGGGCGAGAGCTGCGGCTGGAAGGCCGGTCACGGGGCGCGCTTCGGCGACTTCCATTGCTCGGGGGGCCGCACGCGCAGTGGCGGCAGCCTGCCGCCGCCGTTGCTGGGCTTGCCGACGCTCGCGCAACAGCGTGCGTTCCTGGAGCAGGAACTCGATGCGGCCGGTGAGTCCTACACGATCGTCACGGAGGATGAGGCGTTCGAGCGGCAGCTGCGTACCGGGGTGTACTCGCGCTATGCGCTCTTCGCCGAGCACGAGAAGCTGGATGAGCAGGTGCAGAAGGAACTGCGCGAGGCGGTGTATCGCGGCGAAGGGCTGCTCGATGCGGGCCAGCACGATCATCGTCATCACGGGTTCGATGCGGCGCTGGGGATCACCCCGCTCGGGCGGCAGGTGCACGTGAGTGCGGTGACGCTGGCGGCGCCATGGAGCGAGGCGGGCACGGCCTCTCTGAGCCTGGCGAGCGAGGCGCTGCGCATCCGGTTGAACGGGGCGCAGTCGATCGCCCGCTTCAAGAACGTGTCGAGCTACGACACCGCCGCGACCTCCTATAGCTATGGTCGGGGCAAGAGCGTGTATGTGGGCTATGACCTGCTGGCGGAGGCGACGCTGGCAGGCAGCACGAGTCTGCATGCGGCGTTGCTGCGCAATGCGCTGGTGCAGATCGCACCGAGCGATACGACTCGATATGCCGGACAGGTCGTGCCGCTGCGGCTCACGGTCACGAACCGTTCAACCGCCACGCCGGGTCGGGCGGTGCTGCCGCTGCCGGCGGGAGTGACGCTGATCGATCCGGTGGAGGCGGAGGTCGTCAACAACGCACTGGTGTGGACGTTCGATCTGGCGGCGAATGCGCAGCAGACGTTCACGGCGTGGGTGCGGCTGCCGGATCAGGCCGGGGCGGTGAACTTCGATGCGCAGGTGCAGTCGGGCGGCGGTGGCAGCTATCTGGATCAGGCGCATGCGCTCTTGAGCCTGCAGGCGCAGCCGCGCGCGACGCTGGCACAGGCGATCACGTTGTCGAAGACCAGCATCCGCTTCCTGGGAGCGTGGTTCTGGCTGGAGAAGACGCAGTGGTGGCTGGATCGCGGCTGTGAGGAGTTCGCGCTGGCGAGCCTGGTGCAGGCGAGTTCGGAGGCGATGCAGGCCTCGCATGCGCAGTCCGCGCAGCTGCGCCTCATGATCGATGGGGCGATCTGGGAACTGAGCAGGCGGGTTCAATGAACCAATCATTCTTGGTAAGAAGAAGAGACGGTATGGATATGAATATCGGCAGAGCCGAGAGCTCGAATGGATTCATGCGGACGATAGCGGGCATTGTGCTGGTCAGCTTCACAACAGTGACGGTATCGCCCTGCGTTCACGCGATGCAGCAGTACTCGGATCAGCAAGAGTTGCGTCGTCAGTGGGTCGCTCAGGAGCGAGAGAACGTCGGAAGGACGTTGGGGCGGGCGAAGGCGCGGCTGCAAGCGCTCATCGACAGAACAGGTCGTGGGTCGGGTCCAGGCTCTGCCTCGATTCAGTCGCTGCGGGCCGATCTCTCATCGTGGAGGCAGGACTACCGTCAATTGACCTCGGAAGTGAAGGCCGAACTTGATGGGACCACGGCTCTTCTCACCAGCAGGAATGTTCCCAAGGTCATTCTCGATCGACAGGCAGCAATGGTGCAGACATTTGCATCGCAGGCCCTAGCGGTGGAAGCCGACATCGATGTGATCCTCGAAACGCCTGATGATGCGCTCGCGCAGAAGAAGTCCAAAGACTTGCTGGACCGGTTGAATGCAACCCCGCTCGATCGATCGCACCAAAGCTTCGACTCAAGAAGGCTACCCAATGACTTGCTTAAGGCCGACCCGCAACGCAAGCCCAAGCTAACTGTGGATGCCTTCCAGGCGGCCTTGCTGACCGAGAACGAGGCAGCAGCGCGATACGCGCAGGCGACGCCGTTCGATCTCAGCCAACTTCCCGGAGCCAGCACCCCCACCTATCTTGAGCCAACGGCAGAAGTGTCGATTGATTCGGCAATCCGGGCCAAAGCGGAGGAACTCAACCGAGATCCTGTCGCGATATACAACTGGGTACGCAACAGCATCTATTTTCAGCCCACCTGGGGTGCAATTCAGGATGCTTCGCTGACACTGTCTTCTCGCCAAGGAAATGCGTTCGATATCGCCAGTCTCACGATCGCATTGCTTCGCGCTTCCGGCGTCCCTTCCAGGTACGTCTACGGAACAATCGAACTTCCTGAGGCGAAGTTCAGAAACTGGACCGGCGGCTTCGAATCCGTCCTCGGGGCAATCGATTTCAGCTCAGCTGGCGGCGTTCCGCTCGTAGCAGTGACGGCGGGCGGACGAATTACCAAAGTTCGCATGGAACATGTGTGGGTTGAGGCGGCTATCGACTTCGTGCCTTCCAGGGGTGCGCGCAACCGTGCAGCGGATACATGGGTTTCGCTCGACACAAGCTATAAACAATTCGAGTACCACACGGGTATTGATGCGCGCGAGGCAGCAGGAGTGAATCCGACCGCGCTTGCGCAGTCGCTGATTTCCTCGGCAACAATCAATGAGAGTGCAGGCTGGATTGACGGTTTAAACGGCAGCCTGCTGCAGAGATCGCAGCTGCAGGCGCGAGCAACCCTGGAGGCGCATGTTGGAAGCACTCTTGGGCAGTCTTCGGTTGGTGAAGTGTTGGGTGGCCGACGCATCGTTACCTTGACCTCTCCGACGCTACCGTCCGGATTGGCTAACCGGGTGCTGGTTGCGGGTGCCCGTTTTGCGGCTGTACCCGCCTCGCTTCAACAGCAGATCTCATTTGCTTTCGGCCGTGACATCGAAGGCGAGCCGGTCGACCCGCAAATATTTGCATTTGCGGTCACCAACGGAAGGCGGATAACGCTTTCCTTCCAACCCGCGACTCAAGCGGACAGGGATGCATTGTCTGCATTGCTTCCTTCGGGCGATGTCACAGATTTCAGTCAGCTCATAAGGCCCATTCCCGGCTATCTGGTTCGCGTAGTCCCGCAGATCAAGATTGATGACAACGTCGTGATGAGCGGCGCCTCGGTGAGTCTCGGGCATGAGATCGATTTTGTATTCACACCGAAATTCGTGAGTAGTGGTCCCAAGACCTTCTCCTACCGGCTACCCGCTGGTTCATACCTTGCAGTGGCATCGCTTGCAGGGTCCGTTTCCGATAGTCGACTAAGTCAGCAGCGGGCCGAACTCAGCCGAGTAGGAAATGCGGTCGAGATTCCAGGCAATCCGGATGCCGCACAGCTCACTCGCGATGATCTGCTAGGCGACCCCTACTATGCGGGCTTGCTCGCCTACTATGGCCAATATCAGGCGAATGCTCTGATGCTTGCCCGCAATGGAGGTGGTCATTTCGCATTGGGTGCGGGCGTGGGCACCTTTGGCTATGAGCCCGAAGTGGACTATTTCTTCGGAGTGCCACGCAGCATCAAGGCAGGTTCGTCTGTCTTCAACGTGCCGATGGTCAATATCGTTGGCAGTTCAACAGGAGATTCCAGCGTCTCGCGCTCGTTGACTTTGCAGATTGGAATAATGTCTTCGGCATTGGAACACGCCATTCCCGAGCAGATGGATCCAAATACGCGTGCCATCTCCGCAGCACGCGCCTTTGAGATCGCAGTGTCTCAGGGGCGGCGTATTGTCGGAGCAGATCAGTCAAATCTCGCGAGCGCCTTGGCGCAAGTAAGCTTGGCCCCCGAGGCGGCTCAAGAAGTGAGTGCAGCGGTTGCGGCAGGGCGGTTGGCGATCCTGCACACAGGGACAGTAAGCGTCCCCGGATGGACCGGAAGTGGCTACTTGCTCATCGATCCATCCACGGGAGCCGGAGCCTACAAGATCTCCGGCGGGATGAATGGTGGCTTTCAACAGGCTTCGGATGCCATCACGATCGCAGCTGCGGGTGCGTCCGGATTTCTGGAAGGTAGAACCGCCAACTATGTCGGCCGGGACTTTTGGTACTCCGAGCGCATGAAGTACCTTGCAAGAGTAGGCAATGCGACACAGGCGCTGGGATACGTGGGTTTTGCGCTCAATGCGATGACTATTTGGTCGGATGACACACTCTCAACCTCAGAGAAGATCCTGCGGGTATGCACTGAAATGCTCTTCTTTGGTATTACAAACTACCTCACTGGAGCCGTTGCAGCCGCGATAGCGGCTCCGATAGGAACTGTTGCGATCCCGCTGGTCGTCGGAGTGGCAATAGCGGCAGCTGTTTCTGTTGCCATGGCAGCTGCACTCCTAACTATCAAACTGATGTACTTCACCGCGCTTCGATTTCGAGGAGATCTCAGATGGGTGTAGTGCTGTGGATGATAGTGGCCGTGTTCAGCATCCTCGTGGCGTGGCTGTTGGTGCACCTATTCTCCATTGCATTCAAGCGTTGGCTGCCATTTGAGTTGGCGGTGGTTGATGGAGTGACGCTCGGCGATTCGCGTGTGCCGAAGGCCCAACAGGTGTTCTTGACGGTGCGTTACCACACGAAGGAAGGTGAGGGTGCGGTGCGCCTGTTGTTCTGTCGCAGTAATAGAGCGGCTGTCGAAAGGTCCAGGCGGTTTCACCGCCTCAAGGATTTCTATCAACCAGGGACCCAGTTTCGACTCTACCGTCCTCTGATTGGCGGGCGATCGGATTTCATTCCTGAATGTCCGGTGCTGCGGGTTGAAACGCTGCTCTTGTTGCTTGCTGTTTGGTGTTGCGGCGGCGTACTGGTCGGTGCGCTGATTGCCGTTCTAAGGAATTGAACTAACCCGGATTTCTCGTGCGCCGTGCCTTTTCACGGCGCACGAGAAATGCGGGCTAGGGGCGATGTCTTCATTCCTGGAACACGCAGTGCCTGAGCAGTTGCTTGGGGGCGCAGGCAGCAATCCGGTGAATGCGATCTCGGCCGTGAAGGCGATGAGTCTCGCTAGCGCAGCGGGCCAGCGTGTGTATCACATCACGCCGGAGAACCAAGGAGTGACATTGTCACGAATACACCATGATCCGGGTACGATGGCAGAGAGCTCTTCTGCTCTCGCAAGCGGTAGGCACGTGATAACGCACACGGACGCCGTAAGTGTGCCCGGCTGGTCTGGCGCTGGATACATCTTGGTCGATCCAGAAACGGGAGCCGCGGCATGGAAGATCGGTGGCGGTGCAAACGGCGCATGGATCTTCGCAGCGATTGCGAGCTTCTTCGTCGTCGCTGTCGGCGCGCTCTTTGTGGGCATAGGTCTAGTCCCACTGCTCATACTGGGGGCTTCACTTATTCTATGGTCTGAATAGCTATGTGGATCGAGTCGACCAGATAATGAACGCAGATGAGTTGACTCCAGAACAGCGCGAGGGAGCAGTCATAACCTTGTCGGTCATGGTGATTGTTCTGAATCTATTGGCGCGCTACAACCTGACCCCCAAGGGGGAAGCGAACTCGAATATCGGACCTGTGCTCCTCTCCTTGATCGGAGCCGTTCTTTCGAATTCCTTTTACTGGGTGACACAGCTGTTTATCAGCTTGCCGCACATGATGGATCGACCACGCGTTCCTTCTGAAGTCTAGCGAACCGAGCAATCAAGATGCCGTCTGAGCCCTCGCGGTTAGTGCTTCAACTGGGGATCGTTCTAGTCGCCGCGTTGCCGGCCATGCTGGCCATCGGTTTGATTCTGTCGTTAGCCGGACGGCGACCATACGGCCCCGTCTGTCGCGCTGTGGTTATTCTATGGGCCGTCGTCATTGCCGCGTTCAGTGCGGGCATCGCTGCTGCGGTGCTGTTTGCGAACGATTTCTCACGCCGATTGATAGTGTTCTTGTTGGTGTTCCTTGGCGTACTGGTGCCATTTGTAATCCGCTCAACGACCTTCAAGGCGCTCAAATGAAAGCACGAATAGCAAGTGCTCGATTGCTACAGTACGGCGAATCCCTTTGTACGGAGAGCGATTACCACGCATGACTTGGTCGAGGGGCCTCCATCGGCAGCCATCGCTCGTCAGTGCAAGCGATCGTTTCACTATGTCGTGGCCGACCAGGGGCAACCATTGCAGTGATTGCACTGGGGCTGGAGGCGTTCGCCCAATTCGAGTCGCTCTGGTACTCAGACGAAACGAGCGCAGTGCTAGTCGGTGCGGGTCTGCTTGCAATCGGCGGAATAGTGCTATCGCTCGTGTTCGCGCCAACGTTCGTTGCTGGATTGGCTCTTTCGCTTCTTATCATGTTCCTCATGGCCGCTCTGGCAACCTTCGTACGACCGCCTCCGTCACCTCCTGTGGAGCCGGAATGAAGAAGCCTTCGTTGCTGATACTGGCGACGGTGATCTTTGGCCCTGTCGTTCTGGCGGCCATTTTGCAACCTGTTGTCATCCAGGTGGATGCTGACTCCGCTCGATCAATGGTCGGTTGGTGCGTTGTTTTGTCGCTTACGCTGCTTGGAATCGCGGGACTCATGATAGTGGCCGTGGGCATGCAGGCATTGATCGCAGGGCAATGGCCAATCGTTGATCCAATGGCCTATCCAATGAAACCCCGCGCGGAGAAGCGAGGCGTCGTCGCGAGGGTCATTGGGGTGCTGTATGTGGTGTTGGGTTTTGTCGTTGGCGGCTCGGCGCTGCTGCTGGCGGGCACCGTACTTAACGCATTTGCAATACCCGCGCGCGTGGCAGGGTGAAGGCGACACTCGCCCTCGTTATGACTATCGTCCTAATGGGGTCGCTGCTGTACTGGAATGATTCTCGCGAAAAGTGCGGCACTCGGATCGTACAGAGCGTGCCTTCACCCGACGGCAGGATGACTGCAGTTCTCAAGGTTGTCAGATGCAAGCGGTACAGCGATCCCGACGTTGAGCTTTGGCTGCTTGACTCGACACAGGTGAGTGCGGATCCAGAATATGTGCTCCGAAAAGCACGCTCGCCGGGCTCAATTGCATGGAAAGATGATCAGACACTTCTCTTCTCCCATCCTGACGGGCATGCAGAACGAGTGGATACAAGGCTCGGTGTAGCAATTGAGGTGGCCGGGCAACTTTGAGCGTCCGTCTGTCGTATTCCACACCCAAAGGGGTGTGGAGCTTCGTCGGAGAATTCAAACCAATATGAGCTGGTCGCCACGGCGGGCTGTCAGGAGACAATGTTTTGGACACGGCATTTGCGAATTCGCGTCGATCAGGAATGAGGAGTGCACGTCCTCTTGTCAGAGGGCAGCGACCATTGCGACATCTGCTGACGAGTTGGCTTGGTGCGCTTGCCCTGGGGTTCGGTGCCTTCACGTCCGCAGTCGCACAGGTAGATACCAACTAGTTGATGGAACAAAGCCAGCCAGATGGCAGCATCGTCTCGCTTGGCGACATTGCGCTACCCGTGCAATCAACCGCAGAAGCAGTTTCTGTCCTGCGTATGGCGGCACCAATGGCTGCCGAAGCGTTTGTGCTTGGTTATCCGTATCGCGGGACGGAAGTGGTCGCGCGACAGCTGAAGCTTACTTCTGAGCGTGGAAGTCCCACACAGGTACTTGTATCAGACCTTCTGCTCCGCCAGAGCAGTGATGGTGGTATGGGGGAACTGCCAGGATATGACAGTACGCCTCTCGATACCGCGCTCGCTCTGCGGGCGTTTGTACACGCAGGTCAGACCACGACGCCACAAAATCTTGCTGCGCTAAATTATTTCCAGAATGCGATGTGCTGGTCACTCCGCCTGGTGGGCAAGGTAAACGCTTCGATGCTATGTCTGCCGATGGAACCCTCTGGGAGTTCAAGACCGATCGATACAGTCGACACAACCCATTTACTAAGGGACGGATCATTGCTGATGACTTCACAGCCGCAGAGGTGGAAAGCAACATCGCGCGTCAATGCAAGCGAAGTTACAATTACGTCGTTGCAGACCGCGAACACTATGAAGAATTGCTGAGGAGAGGGTTCGATAGGCTTCCAACTCAGTTATTGATTGAAACGGGGTGTTTGTCGCCATGAGTTGCGACTATTGGTTCTTTCGCCCGACACGGGACTTGTGCAGTGCCGACGAGATAGATGCGAGCGCTATGCAATTTCTCGGGACATCGGAAGATGTCAGAGGCTTCCTCAGCACTGCATACCCTGCTACCCGGTGGAGTATTACGGCAGGTATTTTGTGGGGAAGCTTGATTCTGGACGGGGAGCGTCTCGAGATCATGTTGGGTGAGCCATCTGCGATCCAGACCGCGATCTCGGTCAGAGCTTCGCGAAGATCCATTGCAACGGAAGCGCTTCAGAAGCTTTCTAACTCGTTGCAGATGGCGTGCCTAGACAAGCAGACAATGTCATTGATTAAACCGAATTGCAGTGTTGTTCACGTATCACATGGCGGTGATTGAACTCGCGCTGTTGGCCGCGGAGGGTGGTGCCGCCGCCGAGTCGTTGTTTCCATTGCCCACTGCGTTGCCTAGCCCAACCCCGACGAAGAGGATTGCAACGAAAGCTGTGAGGACAATCCAAATCAGGAGAGTTGCGAGTGCAAGTATGAGCCGGTCTGCCCCTCATCTCGGCGGAGATCCCGTTCATAACACTTGCGCAGATTTCGTGTCGGACGTGTATCCAGAATGCGGTGTACTGGTGACGACACCATTCGGACAGAGCAAGCGATTCGATGGCATGTCTGCGGATGGTTCCTTGTGGGAGGTCAAGGCGAATCGATACAGTGTTCAGCCACCGTTCGTTCAGCAAGCGATCACAGCAGACGACTTTGCAGGGGGAGTCCCGTCAGCGGCTGTCGCTCGGCAATGCAAGCGTCCATTCAGATGCGTTGTTGCCGATCAGGGTCACTACGATGCCTTGGTGCGACTCGGATTCGGCAGCGTCCCTACGACGCTGGGAGCGGAACCTCGCTGTTTGCAGTAGCTCTTCAGTCAGAGAGACTCGATTCACATGAGTGCAAATCATTGGTGGTTGCATGCGGCTGTTACGCCTACGCAGGTGTTGCGCATGAGGCCGATGTTCGATCGAGCCATATCGACAGCGAGCACTGTGCAGTAAGGAAGTCTTTGAACGCTGGTCAGAAGTTGAAGACACGGCGGAGTCGGTAGTGCTTGATGAGTTCCAAAGGACTTTCAATCTGGAATCAGTGAGGGAATTTTGGCAGGGCATCACGCTTGGAGACGCGCCTGAGCTGGAACTCACAGCTGGGACGGTTATCAGCCTGACGAGTACGTCAAGGGTGACGCCTGTCTCAATCCTCTATTACGGCGTCGGTAAGGCGGTGGCCGGTAAATTGCCAGGTCATCTTGGCAATGTATTGCTCTCCCCAGGAGAGGTGCCGGAGTTTCTCGGTCAGCTTGAGAATGTGATTAGTGGAGAGAATCGCGACGCGATTGTAAGACGGGGTGCGCAGCTGTATCGCCTCGATCATTACCCTTGCGAGAGTGAAGTGGCGCAGATCCTCGACGCTTGGCCAACGGCGCTTCGGACAGCTGTCGAGCGCGACTGTGGATTACTGTCGGTTGGCCTTCGCGCGCCGTGACCCAGGAGCAGAATTTCCGCACCAAGGTTGAGTTACACGCACTCTCGAGACCGTGACCGCCGCATTGAGGGAGATTGGGCTTGAACGTAACAAGGATGGTGGCAGCAGTTGTTGCGATCTGCCTGCACGTATCGTTGTGTGTGACTGCGGTTGCCAGCCCCGACTGGCTCATTGCACAGCAACAGCCTGACGGTTCCATCGCTGTTGCAGATGGTTTGGTCTCCGATGTTCAGAGTACTTTCGCTCCTCGCAAGGACGCGGACAATACGCTCCTGGTATTCATTAAGAGAGCGAGCAATGAACGGAGCAAGCAACGACGACGAGATGCGAATGCCTGAGGTGAAGGAGGTGGATGCAAGCGTGTGTCGCAGGGCATCCGCGAGCGTCACGCGCAGATGGGTGGCGAAGTTACAGGCCGAGTAGACTGCGCTCGAGCAGGGCATCGACGCGCTGGTGGATGCCACCAGCGATGCCATTGCGACTCAGAATGCGCGGGTCGCCTTCGACTGTCTCGACAATGCGCGCCTCGGGTGAGTTCAGCAGGACTTCGATCCGGACAATCTGCCGAGCAGCCCCCCCTGCAAGCAGATCCGAGCGAAAATCCGGAACAGTTGCGCGAGGCATCAGTCGGCGGGCAATCACGCTTGGCAGTCCACGCATTGGATTTCGTGGGGCGGTAGCCTACTACGATGAAGGTGCGATCTTGCTCGGTGTTGTAATGCTCTCGCTCGGCTACCTGTGCGAGATACGCGCTGAAGTTCGTGAGTGGTCGCACGAGGCTCATTGCAGAGGCGGATATCTCAGTCGCGTATCTGATGGCCGGCCTGACAATGTTTCACCATCAGCTCCTATAGGGGGCGTCTCGACGTGAAGTACGCCGGCGGCACATGAAAAGCAGAAGCAAGAACCGGGAAAGACGCGTCGACAGGAATCATCCCGGACTGACGCTGGCGGGAAAGGGATTGATCATCGAAGGCATTCTGGTCTGCATACTGATACTTCTGGTGTATCTCTATCGGCGGTTCAGTTGAGTCCTTGGCTCGAGGAGGCAGGTCAATAGGAGGCAGGTCAATGAATTCGATGGATCCCATGCGAGAAAGTTTGCGCGAGGACTGCGTCCTGAATTTCTCGATCACTACGCAGCCAGAGCAATGGGCCTCAGGCCTCGATGGATTGTGCGCAGCGCTCGAGGTCGAGTTTCCGTCGCAGCAGCCATTGATCCATGGGCTGGTGGGCCGCAAAGTCGTACGACTGAAAGATCGACGATCACACCTAGATGCTGTCGCGAGGACGCCTTTCCGAGATCTGCTGATTCGAAATTCGCTCGATCGCAAGGCGTCGATATCGATTCGTGGAGTTCTTAATGATAGAGCGCGTCTAGCTTTCGATTTTCAAGTTTTTACGCCTGCGTCGTCTTGGGAGGAGCGTGCACGGCTGCTTCAAGTCTGCGGTGATGCGGCGGGCGTGTACGCCGGTGGTTTCACTCCCTTATTCAGTGCTAACGCACTCTACGCATACGCAAATCTGGCGCGATCTGGAGTGGCGAACATAAGCGCGGCACCTGTGATTGCTGCTCTCGAACAGACTGGCGAAGTCCTGCCCTCACTACGCCCGGTCGCGACCGGCGGCGCGCGGTTCGACTCCGCTCAGCCGGACCAGTTGCACTGGGTCAACTACTGGTCTGCAGCGACGTGCAAATTCCTGGACTTTCCAGATGCTGAGCGTGACGGCGAGTGGTTGCGTCTGGCGGAGCAAACACCAGCAGATGCGTGGGTGGTTCGTCTGACGGATGAACCGTTTGACGTCCGATCGAGCACCCACATCGGTGTGCTCGCGCGCGCATATCGCCGGTTTGCTGGAGTAGGTATTCGCTCGGCGGGCTGAACAAGGCGCTCACGTGTCTCCGCGACGGGATGCACGTTCACAACTCGATGATCCCGCGCCTGACCGCGATGGTTACCGCGTGAGTACGATCGTCGGCGCGCAGCTTGGCGAGAATGTTCTTCACATGCGTCTTGACGGTTTCCTCGGCGAGGTCGAGGAAGCGGGCGATCTGCTTGTTCGAGCGGCCGTCGGCGATCTGTCGCAGCACGTCCGTCTCGCGTTCCGTCAGGGCATGTTCGCCGGCGTACTGGGTGATCCCCACGGCGATCTCGGGAGGAATCCGGCGACGGCGGACGTCGCGGCGCATCTGGATCTGAAGGACGCAATCCACATCGGCCATTCGACCGGCGGCGGCGAGGTGGCCCGGTATGTTGCCCGGTACGGCGCCGGCGGCCGCGTGGCGAAGGCCGTGCTGATCGGTGCGGTGCCGCCGGTGATGGCGAAGTCGGAGAAGAATCCGGGCGGCCTGCCGCTGGAGGTCTTCGACGGTTTTCGCGCGGCGCTGATCGCCAATCGCGCGCAGTTCTATCGCGACGTTCCTGCCGGTCCCTTCTACGGCTTCAATCGTCCGGGCGCGAAGATGCTCGACGGCGTGATCGACAACTGGTGGCGGCAGGGAATGATGGGCGGCATCAAGCCGCAGTACGACTGCATCAAGGCGTTTTCGGAAACGGACTTCACCAACGATTTGCAGCAGATCGACGTGCCGACACTGGTCATGCACGGCGACGACGATCAGATCGTGCCGATCGCAGACTCCGCACCGCTATCGGCAAAGCTGCTGAGAAAAGGGACGCTCAAGATCTATCCGGGTCTCGGCCACGGCCTGTGCACGATCAATGCGGAACGGGTGAACGGGGATCTGCTGGGGTTCATATGCAGCTGAGCGCGCTGGACGCGTGTATGTCGGCGATACGCTTGAGGCATCCCTTGATGTCGCTCGCGATGCGTCTTGAAGCGCCTTCAAGGCAGCAAGCGACTCCGCCAACTTGACACCCCCGTCCTTCTCCAAGGTCGTCGAAGCATCCACTCATCTGGACACTAAGAACCAACGGAGGCCGGGCGCAGCCGCAGTTCCTTCACCTGGTTCGCGCTGACCGTGGCGGCGCTATTGCCGAAGCTGCGAGTCAGATAGTTGCCCAATGTGGCGATCTGCCGGTCGGACAGTTCGCCGGCGAAGCCTGGCATGCGGAGCTCGTCGCCTTTCGACACACGGTGGATGCCATCGAGTATCACCAGCACTCATGACCCAGGCTCGGGTTCGCTGACCTCGCCGATCTTCGGCGGCAGAGGAATGAATTCGTCGTGGTCGAGGTCGGGCAGCTTCATGCGTCCGGCCTGCCAGTCATCGCGCGCCTGATCGATGCGTTCCTTCGACGACGACACGAAGTTCCAGTCGATGTAGCGCGGCCCCACCGGTTCGCCGCCGAGCGCCATGACCACGGCGTCACCGAGTGCAGAGATCGTGGCGGCCTTGCCGGGCGTGAGCACCGCCATGGCGCCGGGCTCGATGCGCTGGCCTTCCAGTTCCACCTCGCCGCCGGCGACGTAGACCGCGCGCTCGGAATACTCCGCCGGCAGCGATACGCGCGCACCGGCACGCAGTTTCCAGTGCACGTAGAACTGCGGCGAGTCGATCTGCACCGGCGACGTCACGCCGGCCAGCCGTCCCGCGATCAGGCGCCCGGCCGCGCCATCGCTGTCGAACACCGGCAGCGATTCGCTCGCGTAGTGCCAGAAGCCCGGATCGATCTCCTCGCGTTCGTCGGGCAATGCCACCCACGCCTGCACGCCGTCGAGCGGTCCGCCTTCTTTGCGCAGGCGCTCGAAGCGTTCGGAGTGGGTGATGCCGCGGCCGGCGGTCATCCAGTTGACCTCGCCCGGATGAATCGCCTGCGCCGAGCCGACGCTGTCGCGATGCATGATCTCGCCGTCGAACAGATAGGTGATGGTCGACAGTCCGATGTGCGGATGCGGTCGAATGTCCGCCTCCCGCGGCAGGCCCGGTGCGAAATCCTTCGGGCCCATGCGGTCGAAGAAGATGTAGGGCCCGACCATGCGGCGTTTCGCGAACGGCAGTACGCGGCCCACCTCGAAGCTGCCGAGATCGCGGCGACGCTGCTGGATGACGAGTTCGATCACGTCGTTCCCCCATTGGTGCTCATGACGTCGCTCCCGGTTCGCCAGTCGGCTCCGGCGGGTCTGCCTCGGATGCTGGCGCTGCGTCCGGCTGAGTGGCGCCATACTGTGGCGGCGCGGTACTTCTCCCGTTCGCGGATTCACCGTCTGTTGATGCTGAACCTCCCGGGCCCCAGCAGCGCCACGGCAACGGCCGTGAACAGGAACATGCCTTGCAGTTCGAGAGCCCATCCGCCGCTGCCGTTCAACGTAAACAGCTCCGGCACGTGCACCAGGGCGATGGCGAACACCATATTGATCGCAATGACTGCCGCCGCAATGCGGGAGTACCAGCCGGCGATCAGGAGTACCGGTGCGACGACTTCACCGACGTAGACGCCATAGGCGACGAACGAGGGCAGCCCGGCCTTCGCCACGACATCGGCAATGAAGCCGATCCCACCCGTCAATTTGGCGACGCCGTGAAAGAGAATCAGCCCGCCCAATGCGAGTCGCAGTATCAGTTTCCCGTAGTCTTCGGTTCGTTCGGCAGCGATGAGACTTGGCTCGTATGACATGACTGTGTGCTCCCAGGTCAGTAGCCGGTGGTGAATCGAACTCGAAGGGCTCGGCATCGTCCAGTTCAATGCCTGCTCTCATGCAGAAGAGCAAGCGAGTCATGTACGCCTTCCGCGGTGGCTTTCCATGCGGGTGGAAATTGCGACCGGCGTATGCGCAACTCGTCAGGTGTTGGTCTGGTCGGGCGGCACGTCGCCCGGAAGGTCGGCAACGCCCTCGGTTTCGCCCGGCAGGTCGAGGTCCGCACCCACGTTGTAGCAGGTCATCGAGAGCGAGCCGAGCGAATAGCTGCGGAGCAACGACTGGCAGCGTCCCTCGACCGCGGCCAGGCCAGCCGTATAGAGCAGTGGAATGAAATGCTCGGGAGTCGGTACGGCTCTTGCGAAGTCCGGATGTTCGCCGAGCTTGGCGATCGCGGCGGGCTCGTCGTGCATTTGCGCCACGGCGGCTTCATCGAACCGATGCGCCCAGTCCGCGCCTTCGGTCGGCCGTTTCCAATCGATGAGACGAAGGTTGTGGACGACGTTGCCGCTGGAGAGCACCAGGATGCCTCGATCACGCAGCGCCGACAGGCGCGTACCGAGATCGAAGTGATAGTCGAACGGCTTCGACGCATTGATCGAAAGCTGGATCACCGGAACGTCCGCCCTGGGGAACAGGTGTGCCAGGACACTCCAGGTTCCATGATCCAGGCCCCATTCACCGTGGTCCGCTCCCACCCAGCCTGGTTTTACCGCATCGACGATTTCCTGTGCGATCTCGGGTGAGCCAGGCGCCGGGTACTCGAAATCGAACAGCGGCTTGGGAAAGCCGTAGAAGTCATGAATCGTGCGCGGTTTTGCCATCGCCGTCACGGCGGTGGCGCCGATGTACCAATGCGCTGACACCGCGAGAATGGCTCGCGGCCTTGGCAACGTTGCCCCAAGCGCGCGCCAGGCGCGCGTGAAGCCGTTCAACTCGAGAGTGTTCATCGGGCTGCCATGGCCGATGAACAGGGCAGGCATACGGGACATGTTTATCTCCAGAACGCCGGTGATCGTGTAACCGGATGCTTTGTGGGTCAGGTTGGTTCCGCAGGTGTTCGGTGTCGCCGGCAGCAAGAATAGCCGCGGCAACAGGTGCCGGTTGTTACGGGTGCGTTGCGCGTGGTGTCGCCTCCGTATTCTTGCAAGTGATCCGCACCGACATTCCGGCGAGTCGATCGGACAAACGCGCGTCGGCGAGGATCGGCCACCAATCGTAGAGAAAGATCTCCAGGGGTCGCCACATCGCGACCCAGCCGCCGACGACGAGGCTTTCCTTGACGATGCCCGAGAATCCGCCGAACGGGCCGAAGTCCTCGAGCAGCCTGCTCAGGCCGAACGCCACGGCAAGGCATCCCAACCCGATGACCAGCGCAATCCGCCCGTGAGCGAACAAGCGTCGCAGCCGCAGCCGGGTGGCAATGCTTCTTCCCCGGAAGAAGTGACGTATCGATTCGCCGATGATTGCCGGATCGCTCGATTCCTCGTCCGAACGATCCACGTGAATGTGCAGGCAGAGCGCGGCATTCCGCGGCAGCTCGCGGCACCAGCCGACGATGTATTCCTCTGTCCTGGGATTCAGGTCGCGTTCCCGCAGCGGAGACGGATCCATTTCATTGAACAACTGCCGGAGTGTCGCGACGCGCAAATCGATGATGCTGGCGTCGATCGGGTCTTCGTTCATCGGTGTCTGAGCCTCGATTGCGATGGGGTCAGATTGCGACCGCCGGCGGGCCAGTATGGTTGTAAGAGTCGTTGAGTCGTAATATCCAGCGAGAGTATCGGAACGATCCTCGACATCGCGTGCGACCGCCGACAAGATGCGTCATCTGAAGGGCACGCTGCCGTGACCGACCGAAGAGATCGAATGGCCGCGCGGCTCATTCAGCTTCGAACGCCTGCGCGTGAACTGCATGGTTTCTCCCGCGCGGCGCACACGGATGACCACGCCGCCTGGCTGCTGGTGCAGGAGCGGATGCTGCCGACGTGGTATGCCGAGATTGCGCGACGCGCGACCGACCAGCTCAGG
>NZ_DAINNK010000002.1:11944-46377 GCF_036735925.1 Povalibacter sp. | reverse complement strand
GATGCTGCCGACGTGGTATGCCGAGATTGCGCGACGCGCGACCGACCAGCTCAGGCCGACGTACGGCCGGTTCTATGGTTTCGAGGCGGCGACGCCTGCAAATGCGGAGATGGTGGCCGAGTATCTTTACAACTATCGGTAGGAAGCGGGGCGGGGCAGGCCTGTCGAATGAGCTGTTCCGACAAGCTTGAATTCAGGCGTTGACAGACTGCATCCTGCCATCGTCGGGCCGGTGCATTTCCGGTCGTGAAGAGCAATCAGAGATGAATTTCGAGCAAGCCATGAAGAATCCCGGAGCGACGTTCGGAACGCCGGAAGCTCTGGAGGCAGCAAGCGATTTCACCGCCGAACAGAAGCGCGCGATTCTCCTGCAGTGGAAGGACCAGCTGCGCCGGCTGCAGACGGCATCCAACGAAAGCATGACCGGCCCTGAATCGAACGGCACGGGAGCGGAATGCATGCGGCGGGTCGTGGATGCATTGATCCGGCTGGAATCCTGAAGTCGCTCCGCGTTCGATGTTTACGCACGACCGGCTCGACTGGTCTGTCGACCCCACCAGGGATCACATCCTCGGACCTGCGACTGCTGAATTCACGGTCGTCGAGTACGGCAGCTATGCCTGCCCGCATTGCCGCGCCGCGAATGCCCGCATCGCCGCACTGCGCGACCGGTTCGGCGGGCGCATGCGCTACGTCTTTCGGCATCGGCCGCTGACAGGCAGCGACATTGCCCGGCAGGCTGCCGAACTCGTGGAGCAGGCCGGGGACGAAGAACAGTTCTGGCGCGCGCACATCGCGCTGATGACGCGCTCCGGTGTGCTGACGCAGGAAGATCTGCAGGTCGTCGCGGCCGACCTGGGCGTCGACAGCCAGGATCGCGAGCGCGCCGAGGCCGCTGCGGCTGCGGTGGAAGCCGACATCGCGAGTTCACACGCGAGCGGCGTGAAGTTCACGCCGACTTTCTTCATCAATGGCCGCCGTTACGACGGACCGTGGGATGAAAGTTCGCTGGCGGATGCCATGCTGGGTTCGCTGGGTCATCGGGTTCGCGCGGCCGCGCTCGACTTTGCCGCATGGGCGCCCTCCGCGGGCGTGCTGTTGCTGCTGATGTCGGTACTGGCGGTCGTCATCAGCAATTCGCCCTGGGGCCCGCAGTTCGCTGCCTTCTGGGAACAGCCGTGGGCGATCGAAGTGGCCGGCGGCGCGCTGCGCATGCCTGCGCTCGACTGGATCAATCACGGCCTGCTGTCGATTTTCTTTCTCATCGTCGGACTCGAGATCAAGCGCGAATTCACGGTGGGTCATCTGGCCACGCTGCGCTCCGCGGCAATGCCGATCGCAGCCGCACTGGGCGGCATGATCGTGCCGACGATCCTGTATTCGCTGCTGATTCCCGAAGGGCGGTGGAGTCATGGCTGGGGCGTACCGATGGCGACCGACACGGCGTTCGCGGTCGCACTGATTGCGATGATGGGCCGCCGCGTGCCGATCGAACTGCGCATCTTCCTGACGGCGGCGACGATCGTGGACGACATCGGCGCGATTTCGGTCGTCGCGATCTTCTACAGCTCGCAGATCAACTTCGGCTATCTCGCGGTCGCTGCCGCGCTCACGGCGACGCTCGCGTTTCTCAATCGCGCGCATGTCTACCGCATCGCTCCGTATCTGCTGATCGGCATCGCGCTATGGATCTGCATTCATGCCTCCGGCGTGCATGCGACGCTTGCCGGCGTGATCCTCGCGCTGTTCATCCCGACGCGCCCGCCGCCGCATCTGAAGGCCCTGATGACGCAGGCCAACGTCATCGTCGCCGCGGAGGCGAGCCGCGGCGATGAAGTGCTTCGCAACGGTCCGTCGCTTCCCGCGTTGCGCGCCCTGGATGCGATTCATGACCGGATCGAGTCGCCGGCCGATCGCGTGCTGCGACACGTCGCGCCCAGTTCCAGCTATTTCGTGCTGCCCCTGTTCGCGCTGGCGAATGCAGGCGTCGTGATCAGCGGCGGCGTGTTCGCGGGTCACGAACCGCTGATGCTGGCGATCTTCTGCGGCCTCGTGATCGGCAAGCCGCTCGGCATGACCCTGTTCTGTCTTCTTGCGGTCGGCTGCGGCGTGGCGCGCAAGGCGCCGGAATACACGTGGCGTCAGGTCGCAGGCGCCGGCGTGCTGTCCGGCATCGGCTTCACGATGTCGCTGTTCATCGCCGCGCAGGCATTCCCGGTGGCTTCGGACTTCGCGGCGGCGAAGATCGCCGTGTTCGCGGCTTCCATCGCGGCTGCGATCGGCGGCGTGGCCGTGCTGTGGAACGCGCGCGCCCGCGATTCGCAAGGCGCGACGGCGTCGGTTTCATAGTCGATGATCGATCTGCAAGCGAACCTGGAACTGCAGCGGACGCTCGTCCTCATTCTCGATCTGGGAGGAACATTTGCGTTCGCACTCAGCGGCGCCATGGCGGGAATCCGGCGTCGCCTCGACCTGTTCGGCGTCCTGGTGCTGTCGTTCGCCGCGTCCACGTCCGGCGGAATCCTGCGTGACCTGCTGATCGGCGCGACGCCGCCGGCGGCATTGAAAGACTGGCGCTATCTGACCGTATCGCTCGTGGCGGGCGTGAGCGCTTTTTTCTGGTCTGCCTGGATCGAGCGGCTCCGCAACCCGGTGCGGTTGCTGGATGCCATGGGACTGGCCCTGTTCGCAGTCGCCGGCACGGAGAAGGCGCTGGCATTCGGATTGAGTCCGCTCATGGCTGCGCTCCTGGGCATGCTCACAGGCATCGGCGGCGGAGTGGCCCGCGACGTACTGCTCGCCGAGATTCCTGCCGTGCTGCGCTCGGATCTCTACGCAGTCGCCGCTCTTGTCGGCGCCGGCATCGTCGCGGGCGGCCACATGCTGAACGTTCCCGTGATCGTCTCCGCGCTCTGCGGCGGACTCGTCTGTTTCAGCCTTCGCATGATGGCGATTCGTTGGGGATGGCATCTGCCGGTGGCGGGAGGGAGAGAGCCGCCGTGATACTTACGCAGCGGTGACGGTTCGGATTGCGTCCGTGTCACCGGCGCGGAGCGACCTGCGTCATTGTTCGTGGAAAAAAAGTGGAAACCAAATGGAAACATTTGGGAGGAACACTGCGAGGTTCAGTCTTGACCTGGCCTCGCAAGTCCTTGAAATGGCGGAAAGGGTGGGATTCGAACCCACGAACACCCGTGAAGATGTTACTGGAATTCCAGTCCAGCGCCTTCGACCACTCGGCCACCTTTCCGCGGCTGGAAAATCGCTGGGGCGCGAAGGTTACACGCCGGGCTGGGCCGCAGGCAAACGCGGTTCAGGCAAACGTGATTCCGGCGGTCCGCAGGGCGTCCAGTACCTGGCTGTGGAAGGGAGCGGCGAAGGGGGTCAGGGGAAGCCTGATTCCGTCAGCCATCAGCCCCATTCGCGCCAACGCCCACTTCGCCGGAATCGGATTCGATTCCAGGAACAGGGCCTTGTGCAGCGGGACCAGGGTGTCGTTGATGCGACGGGCCGCATCGGTATTGCCCGCCAGCGCCGCGGCGATGGCATCGTGCATGGCTTGCGGAGCGATATTGGCCGTCACGGAAATGACGCCCTTGAAACCCGCCAGCGTGCTTTCGACCGCGATGTCGTCGTCGCCGCTCAGCAGGTCGAGCCGGCTGCCGACCAGGGAGACGAGCTTGCGGTTGCGTTCCAGCGAGCCGCTGGCTTCCTTGAGGCCCACGATGCTGGCGACCTCGGTCAGGCGCGCGACGGTTTCCGGCTGCATGTCGCAGGCGGTGCGGCCGGGCACGTTGTACAGGATCAGAGGAATCTGCACCGCATCGGCGACCGCCTTGAAGTGGCGATACAACCCTTCCTGCGTGGGCTTGTTGTAGTAGGGCGTAACGAGCAGGCAGGCATCGGCGCCGACCTCTTTCGCCCGGCGCGTGAGATCGATGGCCTCGGTCGTCGCATTGCCGCCGGTGCCCGCGATGACGGGAATGCGTTTGGCGGCCTTGATGACGGTCCTGCGCACGACTTCGATGTGCTCATCGGCATCGAGCGTTGCCGACTCGCCGGTCGTGCCGACCGCGACGATGCCGTCGGTGCCATTGTCGAGGTGGAACTGGACGAGTCGATCGAGCGCGCCGAAATCGACTGCACCGTCCGCCTGCATGGGCGTGACGATGGCCACAATGCTGCCGCTGAACATGGGAATCCTTGCTGCGAGGAGAGCAGGATCGTACTGGCCGCGGCGCGGCTGCTGCAAGTCCGCTGGCCGATCGTTTTGCGCACGACTGCAAGCCGCATAGATCGCGACTGCCGCAGCCTGTACACTCGCCCGCAGTCAACACAGTCACTGCGTTCAGGGATGCAATTCATCGTCATTTCCGCGCTGGGCGGCGATCGCACCGGCCTGGTCTACGACCTCACGAGGGTCGTGCTCGATTGTTCCGGCAACATCGTCGACAGTCGCATGAGCGCGCTCGGCAGCGAGTTTGCGATGCTGCTGCTGGTCTCGGGCAACTGGCACACGCTGGCGAAGCTGGAGACGGAACTCAAGAAGCTCAGCGACTCCACCGGCATCACGATCAGCGTGCGGCGGACCGAGCAGCGCGCGCCGCGCAAGGACGTCGTCACCTATTCCGTCGATGTCGTGTGCCTGGACCAGCCGGGCATCGTGTTCAACCTTGCCGGCTTTTTCAGTTCGCGCGGCATCGACATTGCCGAGCTGAACACCCGCAGCTACGCCGCTGCGCATACCGGGGCGCCGATGTTCGCCGTCCAGCTCGTCGCGCACATTCCGTCCAAGATCCACATTGCGGCACTGCGCGAGGAGTTCATGGACTTCTGCGACCAGTTCAACCTGGATGCCATTCTCGAACCGCTGAAGTCCTAGAAGGCCTGAACCCAAGCGCCAATGCCGACCCGCTCAGCAACGCTGGACAAGAAGATTCCCGCCTTTTCGCTGCCGGCCACGGGCGGCAAGACTTTCAGATCGTCCGATGCGGCGGGCAAAGCGCTCGTCATCTACTTCTATCCCAAGGACAACACCGCGGGATGTACCAGGGAAGGCGAGGATTTCCGCGACCTGCATGCCGCTTTCAAAAAAGCGGGCGCCGTGGTCGTCGGGATTTCGCCGGATTCGCTGGCGTCGCATGAGAAGTTCAAGGCGAAGATGTCGTTCCCGTTCGAACTGCTTTCGGACGAAGACCGCACGGTCTGCGAGCTGTTCGAAGTCTGGAAGGAAAAGACCCTGTACGGCCGCAAGTACATGGGCGTCGAACGAAGCACATTCCTTGTCGATGCCGACGGCGTGCTCAGGCGCGAGTGGCGCAAGGTGAAGGTTCCGGGACACGTGCAGGAGGTACTGACTGCAGTGAAAGCCCTCTGATGCAACCGACCGGTCGCCCGTCGAGCCGTTCTGAAGATTTCCCTGCCCTCAACACGGAGGCTCCCAGATATCCATGATCAAAGGCGACACCTCTGAATCCGGACGCGGCCGCAGCGCTGCGCGCGGCCGTAAAGTCAGTCGGGAACGACGCATCTTCGTCCTCGACACCAACGTGCTGATGCACGATCCCACCGCGATTTTCCGTTTCGAAGAACACGACATCTTCATTCCCATGATCGTGCTGGAAGAGCTCGATGCGGGTAAGAAGGGCCTGTCGGAAGCCGCGCGCAACGTGCGCCAGGTGAGCCGCTTCCTCGACGAGCTGATGGAAGGCGCGAAGAAGAACGAGATCGACAAGGGATTGCCGCTGCCCAGCACCAACCAGCTCAACGGCCACAAGAAGCGTCCGAGCGGCCGGTTGTTCTTCCAGACCAGGGTACTGAGCGGCGGACTGCCGGCGACCTTGCCGGGACACGGCGCCGACAATGCCATTCTCGGCCAGGCGCTGGCGCTGCAGAAGGAGCATCCCGATGCGCGCGTCACGCTGGTGTCCAAGGACATCAACCTGCGCATCAAGGCGTCGATCATCGGCGTGCAGGCCGAGGACTACTACAGCGACAAGACGATCGAAGACGCGGACCTGCTGTACACCGGTTCGCTGGAACTGCCAGCCAACTTCTGGGAGAAGCATGGCAAGAACATGCACTCCTGGCAGGAGCACGCGCGCACGTTCTATCGCGTGCAGGGGCCGATGGTGCGCGACTGGCATGCCAACCAGTTCCTGCATCAGAAGGATCCCAACGGGCTCGAGGCGCTGGTGCGCCGCATCGACGGCAACGGCGCGGTGCTCGAACTGGTGCGCGACTATCGCAACGAACGCCACGGTATCTGGGGCATCACGGCCCGCAATCGCGAACAGAATTTCGCGCTGAACCTGCTGCTCGATCCCGAGATCGATTTCGTCACCATTCTCGGCCCCGCCGGCACGGGCAAGACGCTCCTGACGCTCGCGGCGGGTCTGGCGCAGACGCTGGAAAGCAACCGCTACAGCGAAATCATCATGACGCGCGTGACGATTCCGCTCGGCGAAGACATCGGCTTCCTGCCCGGCACGGAAGAAGAAAAGATGGAGCCGTGGATGGGCGCGCTGATGGACAACCTCGAAGTGCTGACCCAGAGCCAGGAAGGCGGCAACTGGGGCAGGGCGGCGACCAACGATCTGCTGCGCAACCGCATCAAGATCCGTTCGCTGAACTTCATGCGCGGCCGTACGTTCCTCAACCGCTTCCTGATTCTCGACGAGGCGCAGAACCTGACGCCGAAACAGATGAAGGCGCTCGTGACGCGCGCCGGCCCGGGCACCAAGCTCGTGTGCCTGGGCAATATCGCGCAGATCGATACGCCGTATCTGACGGAAACGACTTCCGGTCTGACCTACGTCGTGAATCGCTTCAGCGGCTGGGAGCATGCGGGGCACATCACATTGACCCGCGGCGAACGCTCGCGGCTCGCGGATTACGCATCGGACAACCTGTAGGAGATTTCGCGGATGGCCAGGCGCAAGGGCAGCGGCTCAGCGGAGCCGCCAGTATCACTGCTGGGGAAGGAAGTTGCCTGGCCGCAGTCGCCGGAGGCGGCGACGCTCGAGCGCGTGCCGAATCCGCATCCCGACAAGACCTATCTCGCGCGGTTTACGGCGCCGGAGTTCACGTCGCTGTGTCCCGTCACGGGTCAGCCGGATTTCGCGCATCTGGTGATCGACTACGTGCCGCGCAAGTGGCTGGTCGA
This sequence comes from Povalibacter sp., assembly GCF_036735925.1. Classification (NCBI taxonomy): domain Bacteria; kingdom Pseudomonadati; phylum Pseudomonadota; class Gammaproteobacteria; order Steroidobacterales; family Steroidobacteraceae; genus Povalibacter; species Povalibacter sp. The sequence goes on along the minus strand of NZ_DAINNK010000002.1, from coordinate 39,212 downwards.
AAGCAAGTCGCTGAAGCTGTACCTGGGCTCGTTCCGCAATCACGGCGCGTTTCACGAGGACTGCACGATCGCGATCGCCGATCGTCTCGTGCAGTTCCTGTCGCCGCGCTGGCTGCGGATCGGCGGGTACTGGTATCCCCGCGGCGGAATTCCCATCGATGTTTTCTGGCAGACGGGCAAGCCGCCGGCGGAGCTGTGGATTCCGGATCAAGGCGTCGCGGCGTATCGCGGGCGGGGTTAATCGGTCGTCGGCTATCCGCTGCCGGTCGCGGCTGCTATATTCCGCGCCTCTTTTTCGGGCCTCGCCCGAATGCCGCTTCGGTCCCTCCTGGTCCTATGGCGGCTCGCGTCGGTTTCTCCGCGACGATCAGCCGCGAACCCCGCCAGGCCCGGAAGGGAGCAACGGTAACGGTGATATCGGGCGCCGGAGAGGTGCCGGCGCGGGCCGTCGCCCGGCTGGCGGCGACTGGCTTCTGGCCGCTGGCCAGAGTGGCCGGCGACCTGCACCCGACAGTCTTGGTAGTGTCGTGTAAAGTTCGCCCCTCGGATTTTGCCAGTCGCCAGTCGCCAGTCACCCTCATGTCCTATCTCGCTCTCGCCCGCAAATGGCGGCCGCGCAATTTCAGCGAACTGGCCGGTCAGGAGCACGTCATGCGCGCGCTGACGAATGCGCTGACGACGGGGCGGGTGCATCACGCCTTCCTGTTCACCGGCACGCGCGGCGTCGGCAAGACGACGATCGCGCGCATCCTGGCGAAGTCGCTCAACTGCGAAACCGGCATGACGGCGACGCCGTGCGGGCAGTGCGCGGCGTGTAAGGAAATCGATGAAGGCCGTTTCGTCGATCTGATCGAAGTCGACGCCGCCTCGCGCACCAAGGTCGACGATACGCGCGAGCTGCTGGACAACGTGCAGTACGCGCCGACCCGCGGTCGCTACAAGGTCTACCTCATCGACGAAGTGCACATGCTCTCGGCGCATTCGTTCAATGCGCTGCTCAAGACGCTCGAAGAACCCCCGCCGCACGTCAAGTTCCTGCTCGCGACCACCGATCCGCAGAAGCTGCCGGTGACCGTGCTGTCGCGCTGCCTGCAGTTCAGCCTGAAGCGCTTTCCGCCGGGCATGATCTTCAAGCGCCTCACCGAGATCGCCCAGGCGGAAAAACTGGACTTCGAACCGGATGCGCTGCGGCTCGTGGCGCGCGCTGCCGAAGGCAGCATGCGCGATGCGCTGAGTCTTCTGGATCAGGTCATCGCCTTCGGCGGCGCGAAGCTGACCGCTGAAGACACCCGCACCATGCTGGGCTCGCTCGACCGTTCGCAGGTATTCGGCCTCATCGATGCCGTCGTCTCGCGCGATGCCAGGAAGGTGCTGGATTGCGTCGAGCAACTCGACGAACGTGCGCCGGAATATCGCCAGGTGCTCGCCGAACTGGCCGCCGTGCTGCAGAAGATTGCGTTGCTGCAGGCGGTTCCCGACCTGCAACTGGACGAAGCCGAAGACATCGAAGCCTACAAACGTCTCGCCGCGGCCATGACGCCGGAAGACACCCAGCTGTTCTATCAGATTGCGATCGTCGGCCGGCGCGATCTGGAACTCGCGCCCGATGCGCGCGCCGGATTCGAGATGGTGCTGCTGCGCATGCTTGCGTTCGGCGTTGCCGATGACGGCGCTGCAGCTTCGCCGTCGCCCGGCGCCGTGACGCCGACGCAATCGCGGCCCGTCGCGGCTCCCACGCGCAGCGCCCCTGCAGTAAAGCAGGGTGCAGCGAATACCGAATGGAGTGCCATCGTCGGCAGTCTGAATCTGCACGGGCCCGTCAGTCAGCTCGCTGCGCATTGCGTGCTCGCCGGTCGCGAGCCGGGAAAGATCCGCCTGACGCTGGATCGGGACGGCGACGCATTTCATCGGCCCGCGCTCGAGGAAAAACTGGCGCAGGCGTTGTCGGAATACTTCGGCGAGACCGTCAGGCTGGAGATTTCGCTGCAGGAGGAAGTCATTGCGGATACGCCAGCGAGGCAGTTGAAAGCCGCGGCGGACGATCGCCTGCAGGGCGCGCGGCGTTCCATCGAAACGGATCCGAACATTCGCGCGATGCGCGATGTGTTCGGTGCGACGGTGCAGCCGGATTCGGTTCGGCCGATCGAATAGCAATCGAGTGCGCTCGCTCGCCTGAGCGCGTTTTCCAGGAGTTTTCATGAAAGGCAACATCGGCAACATGATGAAGCAGGCGCAGCAGATGCAGGCCAACCTGCAGCGTGCGCAGCAGGAAATCGCCAGTCTGCAGGTCACCGGCGAGGCCGGCGGCGGCATGGCGAAAGTCACCATGACGGGCAAACATCAGGTGCTGCGTGTCGCGCTCGACCCGTCGATCGTCAGCGCCGACGACAAGGACATGCTCGAGGATCTGGTCGCGGCGGCGGTCAACGATGCCGTCCAGAAAGTCGAGCGCGCGACGCAGGAGAAGATGTCGGGCGTGATGGGCGGGATGAACCTGCCGCCCGGATTCAAGCTGCCGTTCTGATGTCGTGATCTACCCGCCCACACTGGTTCGACTCATCGAAACATTGCGCTGCCTGCCCGGTGTCGGGCCGAAGTCGGCGCAACGCATGGCATTCCACCTGCTGGAGAAGGATCGCAATGGCGCCAGCGCGATAGCCGACGCCTTGCAGAAGGCGGTCGGCACCATCGGTCGCTGCCAGCGCTGCCGCATGTTCGCGGAAGCGGAGCTGTGTCCGGTCTGTGCTTCGCCGAGCCGCGACCGCGGCCTGCTCTGCATCGTGGAGTCGCCCGCGGACGTTGCTGCCATCGAGCAGTCTGGCAGCTATCGCGGTTGTTATTTCGTCCTGATGGGCCATCTGTCGCCGCTCGATGGCATCGGCCCCGACGAACTCGGATTCGCCGAGTTGTCCGCCCTGTTGCAGACGGGCGAAATCAAGGAAGCCATCCTGGCGACCAACGCCACCGTCGAGGGCGACGCCACGGCCCACGTCATCGCCGAGATGGGGGCGCGGTATCAGGTGAAATCCAGCCGCATCGCCCACGGCGTTCCGGTCGGCGGCGAACTCGAATATGTCGACGGCGGTACGCTCGCCCATGCCCTCGCTGGGCGGCACACGCTGAGTTGAAGAAGCAGGGAGTTTCACACGGAGATCACGGAGATCACGGAGTCAGAGATCAAGAAGTAAGAATTTCCACGGGGGAAGAATGGGAACACGGGGAACACGGGGACAAGAAAAGATTCTTCTGTTCCGAGACCCCGTGCTCCCCGTGTCCCCCGTGGAATTTTTTCTTCTCTTCTCCGACCTCCGTGTCCTCCGTGATCTCCGTGTGAAACTCTTATCCTTCAGCGCCGCCGTTCGTAGTCCGGCGCCAGTTCGCGCATGATGTTGAGCAGCCGCTTGTAGCTTTCGTAGCGGCGGGCGGAGAACGCGCCTTCTTCCACGGCGGCGATGACGGCGCATCCCGGTTCGCGCAGGTGCAGGCAGTTGTGGAAGCGACAACCTGGCGCAGCCCTCACGATTTCGGGCCAGCCTCTCTGGACCGTCGCATCGCTGACGAGTGCGGGAGCGAAATCGCGTACGCCGGGAGAATCGATCAGTTCTCCGCCGGTGGGAATGCGGAAGAGGGCGGTGGATACGGTGGTATGCCGCCCTTCGCCCGTGGCGTCGGACAGCGAGCGCGTCAGTTGCTCGGAATCGGGAATCAATGCATTCGTCAGCGTCGATTTGCCGACGCCGGATTGTCCTGCCAGCAGGGTCGATTGGCCCTTCACCAAGGCGCGCAGATCGTCGATGGCGTCGCGATTGAGGGCGGAAACCGCGACGACGGGGTAACCGGCATGGCGGTATTCGTCGATCAGTGCCGCAAATCCCGCGGCTGCCGCGAGATCGGATTTGTTGACGATGATGGCGCTGTCGATCTGTGCATAGGCGGCGGCGGCGAGATAACGGTCGACGATGTAGGCATCGACGGCAGGCTCCGGTGCGATGACGGCGGCCAGCAGCGTCAGGTTGGAAGCGAGCGGTTCGGTACGGCCGCGACTGTCGGTACGTTGCAGCAGCGTGCGGCGCGGCGCGACGGAGATGATGCGCGGCGGATCGCCGGACGCCGCGGCGACCGGTCGCGGCATGCGTACGTGAACTTCATCGCCGCAGACGATCGACAGACGTTTGCCGAAGAGTTCGGTGGCCAGTCGTTCGCCATCGCCGGTGCGCACGATCGCGCGGCGTCCGAAAGATTCGACGACACGCGCGGGAAACTCGACCGGCGCGTTCATGAATGTCATGGCGGCGATTCCGTCTCAGGCGCGTTGCGCCGCGAGTTGCTGCAATCGGGCGATGCGGGTCAGTGCCGGCGGATGCGAATCGTAGAAGGTCGAATGCAGCGGGTCGGGCGTCAATGTCGTCGCATTGTCGCGATACAGTTTGACCAGCGCCTCGGCGAGTTCGCGGGCATCGGAGAACTTCGCCGCAAACTCATCCGCCTCGAACTCGTGCTTGCGCGACCACCAGGCGCCGATGGGCGTCAGGAAGAACGTAAACGACGGCAGGACGAGCATGAACAACAGCAATGCGGCATGGGCGGACGGCTGGCTGACGCCGAGGGCCGGATAGAACTGCGGCCAGGCGGCCAGCACGCCGAGCAGCGCCAGTCCGCCGAGGCCGAACAGCAGCGAAAGGATCAGCCGCGAACGGACGTGATGCAGCCGGAAGTGCCCGAGCTCGTGCGCCAGCACGGCCTCGATCTCGGTCGCCTGCAGGCGTTCGACCAGCGTGTCGAAGAACACGATGCGCTTGTTGCGGCCCACGCCGGTGAAGTACGCATTGCCATGCACCGAGCGTCGCGAGCCGTCCATGACGAACACGCCCTGCGATGAAAAGCCACAGCGCTGCAGCAGCGATTCAGTGCGCTGTTTCAGCGTCTCATCGGCGAGCGGCGTGAACTTGTTGAAGATCGGTGCAATGAAGCGCGGCCAGGCCCAGGTCACGAACAGCGTGAACCCCACCCAGACGCCCCATGCGTAGACCCACCACAACGAGCCTGCGCGCTGCATGAGATACAGGATCACGAACACGAGCGGACCGCCGAGCAGCAGGGTCAGCAGCAACCCCTTCAGCAGGTCGGCGATGAACAATCCCGCCGTCATGCGATTGAAGCCGAAACGGGCTTCGATGCCGAACGTGCGATAGATTGACAGCGGCAGGCCGATGGCCGATATCGCCAGCAATGCCGACAGCACTACCGCCGTGCCGTGCCACACGGGGCCCAGGCCTGCCGTCTGCCAGGCGAGATCGATGGCCTGGAGGCCGCCGCCCAGCGTAAAGGCCAGTGCGATGATGGCATCGAGCAGAATGTCCCAGCGATTGAGGCGGCCGAGCGCAACGGTGTAGTCGGCCGCCTTGCGGTGCGAATCGATGTCCACCTGCCCGGCAAATGCTTCGGGAACCCGGTCGCGATGCCGGGCCACCGCAGCGATCTGCCGTTGATTCAGCCAGCTGCGCAGCAGCGTCGACAACATCAGAAGCAGCACGAACAGCAGGGTGAACCAATGCATCGGGAGTCTTGTGATTGAAGGAATTTGCGCAGAAATGGAGCGATCGGGAGCTTAGCCGCTGCTGTTATGATGGGCAACGCCGCGACATTCGAAGGGGACCGATGTGAACGACCGCGATCCGACCCGACTGATCTGGATCGACCTGGAGATGACGGGTCTCAAGCCGGACTCCGATCGCATCATCGAGATTGCGACGGTCGTGACCGACAAGCATCTCAACACGCTCGCCGAAGGGCCGGTGCTGGCGATTCATCAGTCGGATTCCATACTCGATGCCATGGACGACTGGAACCGCAGGCAGCACGCCTCGTCGGGACTCGCGGCGCGCGTTCGCGCCAGCACGGTGACGACGGCGGAGGCCGAGCGCCGCACCCTCGAATTTCTGCGTCAGTGGGTCGAGCCCGGTGTCTCGCCGATGTGCGGCAACAGCATCTGTCAGGATCGACGCTTCATGGCGCGCGAGATGAAGGATCTCGAACGCTACTTCCACTATCGCAATCTGGACGTCAGCACCCTGAAGGAACTGGCGCGGCGCTGGGCGCCCGAAGTGCACACGAGCTTCCAGAAGACCTCGACACATCTCGCCATGGATGACATTCGCGATTCCATCCGCGAACTGGCGCACTACCGGACGCACTTCCTGCGAGTCCCTTGATGCCGAAGCCGCACTCCGAAGCGTGCGAGCGCAACAAGGGGCCGATTCTCGATGTGCTGAAGTCGTGGTTCCTGCGGCCGGGGACGGTGCTGGAGATCGGGTCGGGCACTGGGCAGCACGCCGTTCACTTCGCTGCGCACCTGCCGCATCTGATGTGGTCGGCGACCGATCGCGAAGAGAATCTCGATGGCATCCGGCAGTGGATCGATGAAGCTGCGTTGCCGAACCTGCGCGGTCCATATGCGCTCGATGTGCGCCAGGAAGTCTGGCCTGTCAGGGAGGCGCTCTATGCCTTCAGCGCGAACACCGCGCACATCATGAGCTGGGGTGACGTCGAGGCCATGTTCGCCGGCGTGAGCGTGGCGCTGGAGCCGGGCGGTTGCTTCTGTCTTTACGGCCCGTTCAATCGCGATGGGCAGTTCACCAGCGATTCCAATCGTGCCTTCGATGAATCGCTGCGGGCGCGCGATCCGCAGATGGGCATCCGCGACGATCGCGCCTTGCAGACATTGGGAACCCGCTGCGAACTCGAGTTCGCAGCGGATTATTCGTTGCCGGCACGAAACCGGTTGCTGGTCTGGACGAAGTAAAGTCCGTCAGACCTTGTTGCCTGCGAGGAACAGCCAGGTTTCCACGACGGTATCCGGATTGAGCGACATGCTCTCGATGCCCTGTTCCACCAGCCAGCGGGCGAGGTCGGGATGATCTGACGGGCCCTGGCCGCAGATGCCGATGTACTTGCCGGCCTTGCGGCAGGCATCGATCGCCATCTTGAGCAGCGCCTTCACGGCGTCGTCACGTTCGTCGAACAGCCTGGCGATGATCGCGGAGTCGCGGTCGAGGCCGAGGGTGAGCTGCGTCATGTCGTTCGAGCCGATCGACATGCCGTCGAAGTACTGCAGGTAGCGGTCGGCGAGCAGCGCATTGGTCGGCAGTTCGCACATCATGATGACTTTCAGTCCGTTCTCGCCGCGCTTCAGGCCGTTGGCGGCGAGGAGCTGCGTCACCTGTTCGGCTTCCTTGAGCGTGCGCACGAACGGCACCATGACCTGCACGTTGCTCAGGCCCATCTTCTCGCGCACGCGCTTCAGTGCGCGGCATTCGAGTTCGAAGCAGGGACGGAACGCCTCGTCGATGTAGCGCGAAGCGCCGCGGAATCCGATCATCGGATTCTCTTCGTGCGGCTCGTACTGCGGGCCGCCGATCAGATTGGCGTATTCATTTGACTTGAAGTCGGAGAGACGCACGATCACCGGTTCGGGTGCGAAGGCGGCGGCGATCGTGCCGATGCCTTCGCAGAGCTTGTCGATGTAGAACGACACCGGATCGGCATACCCGGCCATCTGGCGACGGATCGTCTGCTGCAGTTCCTGCGACAGCTGGTCGAATTCCAGCAGCGCGCGCGGATGCACGCCGATCATGCGATTGATGATGAACTCGAGTCGCGCCAGGCCCACGCCCCTGTGGGGAATGCCGGCGAAATCGAAAGCGCGGTCGGGGTTGCCGACGTTCATCATGATCTTGGTCGGAATCGACGGCAGCGAATCCAGTTCGATGTTCTTCTGCTCGAACGGCAGCTCGCCTTCATAGACGTAACCCGTATCGCCCTCGGCGCACGAGACGGTCACGCCCGCGCCTTCGCGGATCTTCTCCGTCGCATCGCCGCAGCCGACGACGGCAGGAATGCCCAGCTCGCGAGCGATGATGGCGGCATGACAGGTGCGTCCGCCGCGATTCGTGACGATCGCGGATGCGCGCTTCATCACCGGTTCCCAGTCGGGATCGGTCATGTCGGCGACCAGCACGTCGCCGCTCTGCACACGCGTCATTTCCTTCACGTCGCGGATGATGCGCGCGGGGCCGGCGCCGATGCGCTGGCCGATGGAGCGGCCGGTCGTCAGTACGCTGGTCTTCTTGCCCTTGAGCGAGAACCGCTGAACGACGCGGCCGGCGCGACTCTGCACGGTTTCCGGACGGGCCTGCAGGATGTAGATCTTGCCGGTCTCGCCGTCCTTGCCCCATTCGATGTCCATCGGGCAGCCGTAGTGCTCTTCGATGATGAGTGCCTGGCGCGAGAGATCGAGCACGTCCTGGTCGGTGATGGAGAAGCGGCGTCGATCCTCAGCCGGCACATCGACGGTGGTCACGCGCGTGGCGCTGCCCGGGGCGGCATAGACCATCTTGATGGCTTTGGCGCCGAGCGTGCGACGCAGGACGGCTTCCTGGCCGGCGCGGATCGCGGGCTTGTAGACATAGAACTCGTCCGGATTCACCGCGCCCTGCACGACGGTTTCGCCGAGGCCGTAAGACGCGGTGATGAACACGACGTTGCGGAAGCCGGAGTCCGTATCGAGCGTGAACATGACGCCGCTCGAACCGACGTCGGAACGCACCATGTACTGGATGCCGGCAGACAGCGCGACCAGGTCGTGCTTGAAGCCCTGGTGCACGCGATAGGCGATGGCACGATCGTTGAACAGCGAGGCGAACACTTCGTGCACGCACTTGAGCAAGGCATCGCGACCGCGCACGTTGAGGAACGTTTCCTGCTGGCCGGCGAACGAGGCATCCGGAAGATCTTCCGCCGTCGCTGACGAACGCACTGCGACTGCGATGTCGCGCCCGCCGCTCATCTTCTCGAAGGCTTCGAGGATTTCCTTTTCGAGACGCGGCTGAAACGGCGTCGCCAGGATCCAGCTGCGGATCTGCGCGCCGACTTCGGTGAGCCTGTCGACGTCATCGACGTCGAGCGAGGCGAGCGCCTGCGAGATGCGTGCGGCGAGACCGTCGTGTGCAAGGAAATCCCGATAGGCCTGTGCCGTCGTCGCGAAGCCGCCCGGGACCGTGACGCCCAGGCCGGCAAGATGGCCGATCATTTCGCCGAGCGAGGAATTCTTGCCGCCAACCGTATCGACGTCATGCCGACCTACTTTCTCGAAGGGCAGGATGTAAGCAGTCAAAGGGATTCCTCTTGATCTACGCCGTGCAGGGGTGAACACTCAAGGCCGGCGATTCTACGACGAACGCGAGCCGCTCAGAACGCTTCAACGCGTATGGGAAAGGCCGATCGGCCGAATGCGTTGCAACGGGGAAATGATGGAGCGACGGACAGTATTCTTTGTGTCGGATCAGACCGGCGTGACCGCGGAAACGATGGGGCACAGCCTCTTGACACAGTTCGACGGGCAGGCGTTTCGACAGGTGACTTTGCCATTTATATCCACGATTGACAAGGCAGAAGAAGCCGTCCGAAGGATCAATGCAACCGGCGAAGCGGAGGGTGTTCGGCCCGTCGTCTTCAGCACCCTGGTGCAGGAAGACCTGCGCGAGGTAATCAAACGGGCCAATGGTCTGTTCCTGGATTTCTTCGACGCCTTTCTCGGCCCGCTGGAACTCGAACTGAACGTAAAGTCGTCCCGCGCGCAGGGCAAGGCGCACGGCATGCAGGACCTGGGCGCCTACACGTTACGCATCAACGCGACCAACTTCGCGCTGGCCAACGACGATGGCGCCATCGCACACGACTACGATCGCGCCGATCTGATCCTGGTCGGCGTCTCGCGTTCGGGAAAGACGCCAACGTGCCTGTACATGGCGCTGCAGTACGGCATCTTCGCGGCCAACTATCCCTTTGCGGACGAGGAGTTCGAGTCGGGCCGCTTGCCGAACTCGCTGCTGCGCTACGAAAAGAAACTGTATGGTCTGACGATTGCGCCCGAACGCCTGCAGCAGATCCGCAACGAACGCAAACCGAACAGTCGCTACGCATCGCCGGCCCAGGTCGACTACGAGCTGCGTACGGCCGAAGGATTGTTCCGGCGTTACGGGATTCCCTATATCAACACGACCGAATGCTCCATCGAGGAAATCGCCAGCCGGATTCTCGACAAGACCGGCGTCGAGCGTCGTTTGCGGCCGTGACGCAGGTCTCAGCGCAGCGGCAGATACGCAAATTCGCTGTGCTATATTCGATTCATGAACGTCGCGGCACTGCAGACCGATACGAACTGTGCAGTGAGCTGGCGGGCGCGGCCCGCGAGCTTCGTGAGCCTCATGTCGCTCTACGAAAGCAACTACATCCGTCTGAGCTGGCTGATCGGCGATCTGTCTGCAATCGATGACGCCGCCGTTTCCGTCGTGACGGACGATTGTCCGCTGCACCTGCGCGTCGAAGAGCGCAGTCGCTACACGACGACGTTGACGCTCACCTATCTCTTCGAGAACGACAGCATCGTGGTCGCCGATCCGGATCTGCAGATCCGCATCTATCACGACGCGCGTCTCGCCGAAGTGCAGTCCTGCGCACGCTGGCATCGGCATGCCATGCTGGAGTCCCTGCGCTCGACACTTGCGCGCGCCGTCGGCGATCGTTGGCTGCGCAACGTGATGCTCAACAAGTGGCTCGACTATTGCGTCGAGCGCGGTCATCGTTTTGCGGGAACGATTGCACCCGTCGCCGCAATGGCGCGCTGATTACAGACACCTTCCTTCCGCACCCGCCATCTCACCCTGCGCATGGGTATCTCCGACCGGCTGGGACAGCTTCTTCCGAGCACTCGCCAGGCCGCCGAGGAAGAGCGGCTGCTGCGTCTGTACTGGAATCGCGCCGAACTCAAGAAGGAACTGAGTCGCCTGCAGGAAGAGCGACATGAGCTCATCGAAGAACTCAAGAAACAGGAAGCCGCGGCGCTGCGTGCCGACGAGCGTCTGGCCGAGCTCGAAGCGCATCTCGGCGATCCGGATGCCGCCACCCACGCCCTCGTGTATTTCCAGTTACGCGCATTGTGGCGTTCGTGCGGCGAGCGCCTGCTTCGCTTCTCGCAGCAGTTGCAGAACCAGCAGCAGGATCGCGAACGCCGGCGTCATCTGATCGAGTTCGACCAGACCCGGCGACGTCAGGTCGCAGACCTGGATCGACGCATCCTGGAAGCGCGGACGACCGCGGACAAGCTCGAGACGCAGCTCAGGAAGCTCGAAGCCAGACTCGTTTCCCTGCGCGGTTTCTGGAATTACTTCCGGCGCGGCAGGCTGGCCGAGGAAATCGAGAGCATCCGGTCGCAATGGGATGAAGCAGCAACGCGCGTCACCGATCTATCCGACGATCGCGCCGATGCGGAAGAAAAGCAGCCGCCGACCTTCGAAGGCATATCGATCGACGGCAAGCGCATCGTGAATACGGCCGTGATCGCCTATGCACAGCAACTGGTGGGGCTGCTGTCCACGGGCGGCCTGGCGATGCTGGCGAAGGAAGCAACGTCCAAGACGGTTTTCGATCTGCGCTACGGCAACCGCGAAGACTGCGTCCGGCTCATGGCGCTGCTGCGGGAGGCGAAGCAGCTCGTCGGCAGGGACAGCGACGACCTGAGCGGACTCAAGGGATACACGGACGCACTGCGTGCCCGTGCGACCTATCGAAGCGATGCCGATACGACGCCGTTGACGGATTCCATCGGCACGATGTCGCCGCCCGAATCGCCGGTCTCGGGACTGGAAAGCATCAATCGTTCGGGGATCAACGTGCTCGTCGACGACTACTGGGATGTGTACGAGGCGTTGCTGAAGTAAGGGCGCGGCCGACGGATCGCTGATCCGCCGGCCGGCGAGAAAGAATCAGGGCGTCGCAGGCGCGCCGCTGTTGTCGCTCTTGAGCTTCGACAGATACAGGTTGCCCATCCCGCTCATGTCGGCTGCGATCTCCGCGGCTTCGGCGAGCGTCGGGTCGGGCGCCTCCGCCGTGTTTACTTCGGACAGCTTGGCCAGCGGCGTCAGGCCATGGGCAGCGCGACGCGTGTTCTCGCGTGCCAGCCGTTCCGCTTCCTGCGTCTCGCGTTCTGCAATCCGCTTCTGCAGGTTCAGCGACACTTTCTTCTGGGTACGGACTTTCTCGAAGGAATCGAGATCGCCCAGCAGCGACACGAAATCAGCGTCCTGCGCGATGCGCCGCTGATGCGCCTGCTCCAGCGTCGCGACCGCCTGAGTCAACTGCGCCTCGCGCCCGAACTCGACGGGGCGGATGCGATCCCAGGGCAGGGCGCTCTCACGGGTGCTTTCGCCGACTTCTTCGGTGCTAATGGCGGTCGGCATCGAAATGTCGGGCTGCACGCCGCGATGCTGCGTGCTTTCGCCCGTCACGCGGTAGTACTTGCCGATCGTCACCGTGAGCTGGCCGAAGCCGGGCTCGGGTCCGAGCGCATAGCGATCGAGCGGATACAGGTTCTGCACCGAGCCTTTGCCGTAAGTCTGCTGACCGACGACGATGCCGCGGCCGTAGTCCTGGATGGCAGCAGCGAAGATTTCCGAAGCCGAGGCGCTGAACCGGTCGACCAGCACGATCATCGGGCCGTCCCAGGCGATCGTGGGTTCCGGATCGTCGAGTACTTCGACGCGACCGCCGGTTTCGCGCAACTGCACGATCGGACCGCCGGGAATGAAGAGACCGGACAGTGCCGTCGCTTCGGTGAGATGACCGCCGCCGTTGCCGCGCAGGTCCATGACCAGCGCATCCATGTGTTCGGTCTTCAGTTCTTCGATCAGCTTGCGTACGTCGCGCGTGGTGCTGCGATAGTCCTTTTCGCCCGCCGACTTGGCTTCGAAGTCCTGATAGAAGCTCGGCACGTTGATGACGCCGACCGTCAGTTCGCGGTCGCCGCGCTTGACCTTGCGGACTTCCTTCTTCGAGGCCTGGGCCTCGAGCGTGATCTTGCTGCGGGTCAGGAACAGATCCTTCTGCGGCGAACCTGGCGCTGCGCCGGCCGGCAGGATCTGCAGATGCACCGTCGTGTTCTCCTTGCCGCGGATCAGCTGCACGACGTCATCGAGGCGCCAGCCGACCACGTCGACGGGCTTGCCGTTCTTGCCTTCGCCGACCGCCACGATGCGATCGTTGACATTGATCTGGCCGCTCGACGCGGCGGCGCCGCCCGGCAGGACGTTCAGCACGGTCACGTAGTCGTCGACGAGTTGCAGCGAGGCGCCGATGCCTTCGTACGACAGGCTCATCTGGATCCGGTATTCCTCGGAGTTGCGCGGCGAGAAGTAGCTGGAGTGCGGATCGAAGACATGCGCGAACGCATTCATGAACACTTCGAAGATGTCGTCGCTCGTGACCTGCTGTGTGCGCTTCAGCACACGCTCGTAGCGCTTCTGCAGCACGTCGCGGGTTTCATTCCATGGCTTCTCGGTCAGCATCAGGGAAACCGCGTCGTTCTTGACCCGCTGACGCCAGATCTCGTTCAGCTCGGCCGGCGACTTGGCCCACGGCGCCTTGGAGCGGTCGAACTCGAAGTATTCGTCGACGGTGAAATCCGGCTCTGTCTTGAGCAACTGCAATGCGTAGTTGATGCGTTCGAGATTGCGGGTCTGGAAGCGGTTGAAGATTGCGAAGACGGGTTCGAGCTTGCCGGAGACGACGGCGTCGTCGAGCTGATAGCGATAGCGTTCGAACTCGGCGATGTCGCTTGCCAGGAAGTAGCTGCGACCGCCGTCGAGCTGTTCGATGAACCGGTCGAGCACCAGCGAGGAAACGGGATCGTTGATCGGCGACTGGCGATAGTGCGAGCGCTCGATGACGTTGCTCACCAGTTTGCTGACCCGGCGCTGGCGTTCGGTGGGGGTCAGGTCCTGAGTCGATGCGGTGGCAACCGCATTCGCGACCGGCGCCTGCGCCGTACCGGCGAGCAGCGCACAGGCAATGAGCAGGGCGGGAAGGCTGAACAGCAGCGTGAACCGACGCGGCGTCGTGGAGGCGTCGCTGTGGCGGATCTGGCTGTCGCGCGGAGGCTGGTACACTGTTTCTCGTCCTCGGTCTGTCTGCCAACGTCTCGAAACCGGCGCAGGTTGCAAGACGACGTTATTGCCTGTCCGGGCGGGAACTCAAGGGCTCGCCCGGCACCTCGACTCTCTTCGATTCGCGCACACCGCTGTCCACGGAAATCATCATGCGACCACTCGCCGTACTCAACGCAATTCTGTTCGGCTCGGCTGCGGCCATTACGTTCGGTCTGTGCGCGGTTCTGGTCATTTACCTGGTCTTGCAGGGCCGGCATCCGCAGTTAGCCACAGAATTCGGACCCCTGCTGCGCAGTAGCGGCATGTTCGGTGCACTGGCCATCGTGTCGGGTCTCAGCCTGTACGGTAGCCTGAAGGGACTGAACTGGCGCTGGACAGCGCAGATCGCGATGTGGATTACGCTCGCGGCCACAGTGGCGTTTTACTGGCCCCGATGATCGGGGGGACATGAGGGAAAGCCCCAAAAGGGGATGGGGCCGGGATGGATTTCCCGGAATTCGCTCCGTACCCGTCGTTGCGGGTCTCGTGACCAGCCCGTCACATTCAATCGCTGTCCCCCAGTCGATCTGCACCCGGTCGAGCGTACGTGTGCGCCACCGCGCCGGTCAATCAACGGGGCAAGGGGCGGACGTGAAGGATGTTCAGCGTCGCCCGATGCGCTCCCAGGCCTTGTGACGCTCGAACGAGCCGCTGTTGTAGGGATCGAAGCTCGTGGGTTTCTTTGGCGCGGCTTTTGCGCCGTTCTGGACCGGCACGGGTTGTTTTGAAACCGTTGCGGATGGATTACCGACAGGGCGCTGCGGCGCTGTCGCGGTAGGCAACTCATCGTCGCTACCGTCGTCCCGTCCGCCGAACAATCTGGCGAACCACATAATCGTCTTCCCGAAAAAAGATCAGCGAATCTGCTTGTTGTGTGCCGGAGCTTACCTGCCGCATCACACGGCTCAGACACCACTTTCTGAAAATGTGAAAGCGATCACGCTTCCCTGAGAGGGATTTGTGCGTGTCGGAAAATCTTCCAGTCAGTCGAGGCTGACGCGTGGTTCGACGCGGCGGCCCTCTGCGTCGCGACGAGGGGACGTCTGCGGCGGCGCAGCATGAGCATCGGACGAATCCGGGCCCGCTCGACGCAGGAACAGCAGCCGCACGATCTCCACGATGATGAGCGGCCCCAGCGCCAACGCCCAGGCACGAATCCCACCGATCGCGAGGTCGCCGAAGAAATCGCCGTAGAACGTACCCATGCCTGCATCCTTGCCGTAAGGACCGAGCAACGTGCTGCCCACCCAGTAGACCGGGGCGGGCAGGACGAACAGTCCGAAGGCGAGCAGGAGGCTGGCCGCGATGAGTTCGAAGCGCAGGCGATGGGCGTTCGATGGATTCTCGGCGGAGGAGCTGCGGGTCATACGGTCGCGACGCTTGGAGTCTGTTCGATGGGCGCGCGCATCTTGGGGGCTTGGCCTCTTCGCCGCAACTGCAGGCCGGCGGTGCCGCTATCATCCGCATCGCCATTACGTGTAGGGGACAGGCATGAGCAGCGACACGGGAACGCCAGTGAGAACCGCAGTGATCGGTGTGGGCTATCTCGGCCGCTTCCACGCGCAGAAGTATCGACAGCTCGAAGGCTCGCAGCTCGTGGCGGTCGTCGATGCCAGTGCCGAATCGGCGCAGAAGGTCGCGGCGGAACTGGGCGTCGAGGCGCTGACCGATTACCGCGCCGTGCTCGATCGCGTCGATGCCATCAGCATCGCCGTCCCTACGCCGCTGCATCACGCGGTTGCGATGGCTGCGCTCGAGCGCGGCATTCATGTGCTGGTGGAAAAACCGATTGCGACCAGCGTCGCCGAGGCGCGTGAAATGGTCGCCGCCGCCGCTCGCAAGGGCTGCGTCTTGCAGGTCGGACATCTCGAACGATTCAATCCCGCCATCGTCGCCGCCGCCGGCAAGCTGAACACGCCGCGATTCGTCGAATCGCATCGCCTCGCGCCGTTCAAGCAGCGCGGCACGGATGTCAGCGTGGTGCTCGATCTCATGATCCACGACATCGACCTGATCCAGGAACTCGTCGGCCAGCCGATCGAGAGCATCGATGCGGTCGGCGCGCAGGTGTTCTCGGGCGAGATCGACATCGTGAACGCGCGCATCCGCTTCCGCGGCGGCTGCGTCGCCAACACCACCGCGAGCCGCGTGAGCCTCAAGCAGGAACGCAAGATCCGCATCTTCCAGGACGACGCCTACCTGTCGATCGACATGCAGCAGAAGATCCTGACCGTGATCCGCAAGAAAGATGCGGCGCCGGTCGAGTCGCCGGCGCAGGTGTCGATCGAAGAAGAGTCCTACGAACAGGGCGATGCGCTGCGCGATGAAATCGCGGCCTTCCTCAAGGCGATCCGCGAGAAGTCGGCGCCGGTGGTGACCGGCGAGGACGGACTGCGCGCGCTGGAGACCGCGATCAAGATCACCGAACTGGTGATGGCTTCGACGGCTGCCCGGACAGCGTAGCCCGTTCCAGCGATTCGAGCGGCTTGCCCGCGATCTTCTGCGCCGTCGCCTGCAGTCGTTCCAGGGTGACTTCGCCGCCGCGGGCCGCCAGTTCACGTGCGACGTCGTCGAGACTGGCTTTGTCTCTGGTGAGCGAGCGGATCTCGCTGTCGACCTCCTTCATCACGATCACCGCCCGTGCGGTCGTCGCACCCGAGGACTTCGCATCGAACAGATTGATGGTGCGACGGCCCCACTTTTCCAGCCGCTGCATGGCCTGTTCGTAGCGCTGCTGACCGATGCCGCCGGAGCGATGCAGCGTTTCGAGGGAGTAGTACTCGGCGAAGCCCTCGACGATCCAGTCGCTTTCCTCGTCGCCATGAAGGCCCATCGCGACGTGCACCAGCTCATGCAGCAGCGTGCTGGTGCGGTTCTCGCTGATGAGCGGGCGACTGGCGTGAATGAAAAGGGACGACGGACCCGACAGGCCGCCGCGCCACATCGGATCGCCGGCGGAGACGACGAGCAGTCGCCGCGGAAAGTCCGGAAACACATTCAGCAGGTGCGGCAGATTCCAGTTCAGGAACGACAGCATGTCCTGACGCCGGGCGCTGTCGCCGGCCGGCGCGGCGACGATGGTCTGTACGCCGCCGATCAGTTCGCTGCGCTTGCCCAGTTTGCCGATCAGCATCCAGCCGCGCGGCCGGTCGAAGCGGCGACCGGGATCGTCGATGTGGAAATGGCCGCTCGGCAAAATCGGGTAAGCGCTGACGGCCGTCCACTCCTGCGGCAGCTGGAATTCCAGTGTCGAACGCGATTCGAGACCGCGCACGGCCGTGACGCGTGCGCTCGGTACCAGCCGGTCGCCGCGGAACAGCGCCCAGTCCCTGGTCATCAACGAATCGAAACGCCCCGACGAACGTTCGTGATTCACGACGAAGTCGTAATACAGGCGTGAATACTTGCCGTGCGGGCGCCAGGTGACGGTGTCGTCCGCAACTTCGACGCTGTCGGTCGACGTGAAATTGCGATGGCGCCGCGGATCGATCGTGAAGACGATCTTGCCTGGCAGCTTTTCTCCGGAGAGCTTCAGTTCGACGTGCAGGCTGCCCGAAGCCGGCTGCGCTTCGACGCGAAAGTGGGCGTCATAGGTGGCCGCCAGGGCAGGGCATGCGGCGATCAACATGGCCGCAACGACTGCGATACGGGACGCTGACTGCATGAACGATTCCGCGAAACGTGTTCGCCGCAGTGTACCCGAGCCTCCGCGATTGCCGCCCTTGAAAGGTTTCGGGCGGTCCCTATTCAGGGGGCAACAGGGTTTGTGACCCGTCATCCATCACTGTTCTTCGGAGGCCAGCACCATGGCACTTGCTCGCTATGAATCGTCCTGGGATGCGTTGAATCATCTGCATCGCCAGATCAACCGGATTTTCGATTCGCAGACCGCGGCGAATGCCGACGTCGGCTCTTCTGCGACGGCGGACTGGATTCCGTCCGCAGACATTCTCGAATACGCCGACCGCTTCGTGCTGAAGCTCGACGTTCCCGGCGTCAACGCCAGCGCCATCGACATCACGCTCGATCAGGGCGTGCTGACGATCAGCGGCGAACGTCCCGCCGAAGTTGCCAGTGCCGATGTCGAGCGCAGCCGGCGCGAGCGTCCGCAGGGTCGCTTCCATCGTCGCTTCACGCTGCCCGACACCGTCGATGCAGCGGCGGTCCGCGCCACGGGTCGCGATGGCATTCTCGAAGTGACCATTCCGAAGCAGGCGAAGGCGCAGCCGCGCCGCATCGAAGTCGCGACGAACTGATCGCGATTGCTTATCGGCCCATCACGCAGGGCGGCCCTGGCGTAAGCCGCGGCCGCCCCGCTCTTTTTACGCGTATCCCGCCGGTCGCCGCGGGCTGCGAATACCGGTACGATCCCCGCACATTCGTGAGCTGAGGGGGACGCGTGATGAGCGAGCCGACTGCGGGCTTCAAGCCCAAGAAATCCGTTGCACTCTCCGGCGTGCCGGCCGGCAATACGGCGCTGTGTACCGTCGGGCGCAGCGGCAACGATCTTCACTACCGCGGCTACGACATCCTCGATATCGCGACGACCTCGGAGTTCGAGGAAGTCGCCTACCTGCTGATTTACGGCAAGCTGCCGAATCACGCCGAACTCGCCGGCTACAAGGCCAAGCTCAAGTCGCTGCGTTCGCTGCCTGCGGCCGTCAAGTCAGTGCTCGAGCAGTTGCCGGCGGCGAGCCATCCGATGGACGTGATGCGCTCGGGCGTGTCCGCGCTCGGCTGCGTGCTGCCGGAAAAGGACGATCACCATCTCGCCGGCGCGCGCGACATTGCCGACCGGCTGATCGCCAGCCTCGGCTCGATGCTCACGTACTGGTATCACTACAGCCATGCGGGCCGGCGTATCGACGTCGAGACCGACGACGATTCGGTCGGCGGACATTTCCTGCACCTGCTGCATCAGAAGCGCCCGCCGAATGAATGGGTGCATGCGATGCACACCTCGCTGATCCTGTACGCCGAGCACGAGTTCAATGCATCGACGTTCACCGCCCGTGTCATCGCCGGTACAGGTTCCGACATGTACTCCGCGATCACCGGCGCCATCGGTGCGCTGCGCGGTCCGAAGCACGGCGGCGCGAACGAAGTGGCGTTCGAGATCCAGCAGCGCTACGAGAATCCGGATGACGCGGAGAAGGACATCCGCGCACGCGTAGCGAACAAGGAAGTCGTCATCGGCTTCGGGCATCCGGTCTACACGATCTCCGATCCGCGCAACCAGGTCATCAAGGAAGTCGCGCGCTCGCTCGCGCAGGAGACAGGCGACATGAAGATGTTCAACATCGCCGAGCGTCTCGAAGCGGTGATGAAGGACGCCAAGAACATGTTCCCGAACCTCGACTGGTTCTCCGCCGTCTCGTACTACCAGATGGGCGTGCCGACCGCGATGTTCACGCCGCTGTTCGTGATCGCGCGCACGAGTGGCTGGTCGGCCCATGTGATCGAACAGCGCATCGACGGCAAGA
This sequence comes from Povalibacter sp., assembly GCF_036735925.1. Classification (NCBI taxonomy): domain Bacteria; kingdom Pseudomonadati; phylum Pseudomonadota; class Gammaproteobacteria; order Steroidobacterales; family Steroidobacteraceae; genus Povalibacter; species Povalibacter sp. Next base: position 19,690 of record NZ_DAINNK010000002.1, on the reverse strand, counting down.
TCATCCGCCCGAGCGCGAACTACACGGGTCCGGAAAACCTGAAGTTCGTGCCGCTCGACCAGAGAAAATGATGCAGTGATGTCGCAGGATTTCCGCTCCGCCCAGCGACCGGCGCCCGACAAAGTGCTGGTCGACATCGCCGATTACACGCTGTCGTATCGCATCGACAGCGATGATGCGTACGAGACTGCGTTCTACTGCCTGATGGATTCGCTCGCCTGCGGATTCCAGGCGCTGAAGTATCCGGCGTGCACCAAGCTGCTCGGTCCGGTCGTGCCGGGAGCAACGATGCCGGGCGGCGCGCGCGTGCCGGGTACCTCGTATGAACTCGATCCGGTGCAGGCGGCGTTCAACCTCGGCGCCATGATCCGCTGGCTGGATTTCAACGACACCTGGCTCGCGGCCGAGTGGGGTCATCCTTCCGACAATCTCGGCGGCATTCTCGCCGTCGCCGACTATCTTTCGCGACGCAACGTCCTGCAGGGACAGAAGCCGCTGACCGTGCGCGACGTGCTGACGGCCATGATCAAGGCGCACGAGATCCAGGGCGTGACGGCGCTGCAGAACAGCTTCAACCGCGTCGGTCTCGATCATGTGCTGCTGGTGCGTATCGCGACGACGGCCGTCGTCACCGCCATGCTCGGCGGCACCCGCGATCAGGTGATCAACGCGCTCTCGAATGCCTGGGTCGATGGCGGCGCTCTGCGAACATATCGTCATGCGCCGAACACCGGTTCGCGCAAGAGCTGGGCTGCGGGCGATGCAACCAGTCGCGGCGTGCGCCTCGCGCTCATGGCGATGAGCGGCGAGATGGGCTACCCGTCGGCGCTGACGGCGCCGACCTGGGGATTCCAGGACGTGCTGTTCGACGGTCGGCCGCTCTCGTATCCGCAGCCGTTCGGCAGCTACGTGATGGAGAACATCCTGTTCAAGATTTCGTATCCGGCGGAATTTCACGGCCAGACGGCGGTGGAGGCGGCGATGGCGCTGCATGAACAGGTACGCGAGCGGCTCGACCGCATCGACCGCATCGTCATCGAAACCCAGGAATCGGGCGCACGCATCATCGACAAGACCGGGCCGCTGGCGAATCCGGCCGACCGCGATCATTGCATTCAGTACATGGTCGCGGTGGCGCTGATCTTCGGCCGCCTGACGGCGGAAGACTACGAAGCCGCGACGGCCGGCGATCCGCGCATCGATGCCTTGCGCAGCCGGACGCTCGTGATGGAAAACACGACTTTCACGCAGGAATACTTCGATCCCGAGAAGCGCTACATCGGCAACGCGGTCCAGGTCTTTTTCACGGATGGAACCGCGACCCAGCGCGTGGCAGTCGACTATCCCATCGGCCATCGCAAGCGCCGCGCCGAAGGCATCCCCGTGTTGCGACGAAAGTTCGAGGCTGCAGTGATCGGGCACTTCTCGCCGAAGCAGAGCGAATCCATCAAGACACTGTTCGCTGATCGCGCGCGGCTCGAGTCGCTGGCCGTGCAGGAGTTTGTGGCCAGCCTGATAAAGAACTAAGCTTGCGGGCGCGCGGTGCCGAAGTCTGACGCAGAACCAGGCGACACCGTCAGCGGGAGTGAGTGAGGATGCCGAGCTCTTTCAGAGCCCTGTTCGTCGGTGACCGGTCTGAGAATCACGCATTGCTGATCCGGATGCTGGAAGGCTCGGACATCAATGTCGACGATGTTGTCTCCCCGAATGACGCGATTGCCAGCGTGGCGCAGCGCACGCCCGACCTGATCGTGGTCTCGATCGAAGGCGATGCGCGCTCGCTCGCCGATATCTGTCGTGTGCTCAAGGCCAATCCGGCGACCGTATCCGTCCCCGTCGTGGCGCTGGCCCGCACTGCCCGATCGCGACTGGTGGCCTTCGATGCCGGGGTCGATGACTTCCTCACCCACCAGATCCGCCGCGAGGAATTCCTCGTGCGCGTACATGGTCTGTTGCGTGCCGCCGCGTCGCGCCGGCAACTGGTGGCCCAGCAGCTGGCCGCGGAGGTGAAGCAGCGCGAGGCCATCCGTGCGGCCTTCCGTCGCTACATCTCGCCGAAGGTCGCGGACCGCATCCTCGAGAATCCGGATCTGCGTGACTCCGTGCTCACTGGCGCCAATGCCCGCGTGTCTGCATCGGTGATGTTCGCCGACATGCGCGGCTTCACTGCGCTGTCGGAACGTCTGGCGCCGGCTGAAGTCGTCGCGCTGCTGAATGAATTCTTCGGCCTGCTGGTCGACGTGAGCTTCGAGTACGACGGCACCATCTTCAGCATGGCCGGCGACTGCCTGCTCGTCGGCTTCGGCGTGCCGGTGGAGCAGGCCGACGGTCCGCAGCGTGCGGTGCTGGCGGCGCGCCAGATGCTGATCCGCTTCGGCCAGCTGGCGGATCGCTGGAAGACGACGCATCAGATCGAAACCGGGCTCGGCATCGGCATCAACGTCGGCGAAGTCATCGCCGGCAACGTCGGGTCGGCGTCCTACATGAACTACACCATCATCGGCGACACCGTGAACGTCGCGGCGCGACTGGCGCAGCGCGCGCGTGCCGGCGAAATGCTGTTCTCGCAGGCCGTCATGACGGCGCTCGACGGTTTCGGCGTCGACGTCCAGGCATTGCCGCTGCCGCCCATGGTGCTGCGCGGTCGCTCCAATCCCATCGACATTTTCTGTATCCCGAGCGATCACCGGATCGACTTCCGTCCCCATTGACGGCTTGCCTCGGCCGGTGCGGCTCCGCTACATTCGGGCCATGTCACCTCGCGTGCACACCTTTCGATTTACCGGCCCCCGGCCTGTTTCAGGCATCGGGCATTCCGGTCGCGCGCGCTGGATCCTTCTTTCCCGCCTCGCTGAACGCCTGACCGCCTGAGACCGGCGCGGGGGTTCGTTCGTCCGCTGCATTCGCAGCACGTTCCGAACTTCAGCCGTAGTCGAGGTGTGTCATGTCCCTGTCCGTCGAAACGCCATTCGAAATCCGCACCCTGGATGCCGCGAGCTATCGCCGCGCGCTGTCCGTTCGCGATCTCACCGACGCGGCCTGGGGGCCGCACGCCCTGCAGCTGCTGGTGCAGCAGGCGATCGACGCCTTGCGCCGCCGGTGGAGTTGCGAGGCGATCGTCTATCGTGCGCCGCCGCTCGTATCTGTTTCCGCCAACTACGACGAGCTGCAATATCCGGCGGAAGGTGCGGCGCGGGATGCGCGCTACACGCGCTATCTCAGCGCCGACCGACTGCTGCGAACCCAGACGTCAGCCATGATTCCGGGCGCGCTGCGCATGATCGCCGCCGCCGACTATCCCGATGTGCTGATCGCCTGTCCCGGACTCACGTACCGGCGCGATTGCATCGATCGGCTGCACGTCGGCGAGCCGCACCAGCTCGATCTGTGGCGGGTTCGTCGCGGACGACTGGAGCAGGACGATCTCACCGAAATGATTCACACGGTCGCGGCGGCCTTGCTGCCGGGCGCCGAACTGCGGCTGGAACCCGCGACGCATCCCTACACGATTCACGGGCTCGAGGTTCACGCGCGCATCGACGAGCGCTGGGTGGAGATTCTGGAGTGCGGCCTCGCAGCGCCGGCAGTGTTGCAGGCGGCGGGACTCGGGGCGAACTACGGCGGACTCGCCATGGGCCTGGGGCTCGATCGCCTGCTCATGCTGCGCAAGGGCATCGACGACATCCGCCTGCTGCGTTCCGACGATCCGCGCGTCGCGCGCCAGATGCTGGACCTCGAACCGTGGCGTCCGGTGTCGTCGCAACCGGCGATCCAGCGGGATCTCTCGATTGCCGTGGCCGCCGCGGTCACGGCGGAAGAACTGGGCGATCGCGTGCGCGCTGTGCTCGGCGAACGCAGCGATGCGCTCGAAGAGATTCGGGTGATCGCCGAAACGCCGTGGCTCGATCTGTCCCTCGCAGCACGGCGACGACTGGGCATCGCATCGACCCAGAAGAACGTGCTGCTGCGTCTCGTCATCCGCGATGTGAGTCGTACGCTGACATCCGCGCAGGCAAACGTGCTGCGGGATGAAGTGTACGCAGCATTGCATGAAGGGTCGGTCGCGACCTGGGCCAGTCGCGAATCGATCTGAGCGAGGCGGGCGGGCATACTCCGCGCTCGAGATTGCGAACGGAAATACCGATGACGAGAGTCGTACGACTTGCGCTGCTGGCGCTGACGCTGGCGTTCATTCATGGCTGTGTGAGCACGCCGCAACAGCAACCGCCGCCGGTCGCGACGCCGCCGAAAGTGCTGTACGAGCCCGTGGCCTGGGACAAGGTCGACGGCTGGCAGCAGGATCAGGTGCAGTGGGCCTGGGATGCGTTCCTGAAAAGCTGCCGCGCGCTGGCGTCGAAGCCGGAGTGGTCCGGCGTGTGCGCCGCCGCCGTGCCCTCGACGAACGCGCGTCAGTTCTTCGAAACCCGGTTCGTGCCGTATCGCATCGTGCAGAGCGCGGGTCTGGACCAGGTGGTCGATACGGGACTGATCACCGGCTACTACGAACCGCTGCTGCGCGGCTCGCGCAAGCCGTCTGCGGCGTTTGCGGTGCCGCTGTTCGCGCCGCCCGACGATCTGCTGACGATCGACCTCGCCGAGTTGTTTCCCGAGCTCAAGGGCAAGCGCCTGCGCGGCCGCGTGCAGGGCCGAAAGGTCGTGCCGTACTACACACGTGCGGAGATCGCGGGCAAGCCGTCGCTGCAGGGCAAGGAACTCGTCTGGGTCGACAATGCGGTTGATGCGTTCTTTCTGGAAGTGCAGGGCTCGGGCCGCGTGCAGTTTGCCGACGGCAGCGTGGTGCGTATGGCCTACGCCGACCAGAACGGCCAGCCGTATCGTTCCATCGGGCGTTATCTCGTCGACCAGGGCGAGATGACGCTCGACCAGGCTTCGGCGCAATCGATCCGTCGCTGGGTCGACGAACATCCCGAACGCAAGCAGGAAGTGCTCAACGCCAATCCGAGCGTCGTGTTCTTCCGCGAGGAGAAGATCGAGAACCCTGCGGAAGGCCCGAAGGGCGCGCTCAGCGTGCCGCTGACCGGCGGCCGTTCGCTCGCCGTCGATCCGCAGTTCGTGCCACTCGGTGCGCCGGTCTTCCTCGCCACTACGCAGCCGAACTCGACCGAACCGCTGAAACGCCTGGTACTGGCGCAGGACACCGGCGGCGCCATCCGCGGCGTCAACCGCGGCGATCTGTTCTGGGGCTTCGGTCCTGCCGCCGGCGAGTCTGCCGGTCGCATGAAGCAGCAGGGTCGCATGTGGCTGCTGTGGCCGAAGGGGCTGCCACTGCCGCCGCAGTAGCGCTTCTTTCTATATGTAAGGCTTTGAGATGAGATCGAATTGTGCGTCCCTTCCTCCGCGCAGCGGGGGAAGGGCAGGAAGGGGGTTGTTTGAGAAGGCTGCGCAATTCTCACTGCCCCCACCCTAACCCTCCCCCGCTGCGCGGAGGAGGGGATCAGAGGCGATTCATGCAGAAAATCGTCAACGCAGTGTCACTGGGCTGAAGCCCGCCCCACAGACAGAATCAGAAAAGCCCGAAGCGCTTCTTCATCACGTTGCGACGTTTGACGTCGACGAGATCGTTCACGCGGTGTTCCAGCATCCGCGTCAGCAGGAATTCCATGCCGTGCTCGGCATGGGCGTCGAGTTCTTCGCGATAGAGCGGGATGGCGGCGTAGAACTCGATGTGGTGCCGGCCGGTGTCGAGCGCATAGAACTCCTTCTGCACGAGCAGCGACGGCGCGATGATCACCGCGCACAGCTTCGTATCGCTGACGTAGGGCGCGGGCGGATCACCATTCGGCACGGTGTCGCCCCAGGCCAGCGCGCGGCCGGTCTGCCGCGGCGACATCGCCAGGTCAGCGAGCAGCCGGATCGGCCAGTAGCGGGGATCGGACGATTGCAGTCCATCGAGCTTCCATTGCTCGGGCAGCGTCATCATGAGTTCGATACGGTCCGGGGCATCCTTGCGGGCCGGTGTCATCGCCGCATCGCTCATGCCGGCGGTGACGAGCATGTGCACCGGCCGATCGAAGGCGGCATCGACGCACAGGATGTCGATGTCGCCTTCGCGAAAGGCCCGGGTGACGGGGCCGAGATGGCGCTCGACGTGGGCCTGGATCTGCGGACGGCTGGAAGAAGTCGATGAGGGATCGCGGGTCACGCGCTGCTCCGGAAGAACGGCGCGTGGATTCTACGAAACCTGACTCACACCAGCGACCTGCCTTTCGGGACGCGCACCACGGCCGTGCCGGCGATCTTGTCGTGCCAGCCCTGGCGATCGGGATCGACGGCGATCCAGATGAAGCCCAGGCCCGCGACGACCAGCGACAGGAAACAGCCGAGCGCGCGGGCGATGGCAGTGGCCCAGTCCACTTCGCGACCATCGACCCGGACGATGCGCAGGTTGCAGAGAATGCCGCCGACGGTGGTGCCCTTGAGCTTCCACATGACGGCGCCGTAGGTGGCGAGGAGCGGCAGGAACAGCCCGTCGCTGGCCCGGTCGAGTTCCAGCACGCCGCAGATGATGCCCACCAGGATCATGTCGATCAGCAAGGCGGCCATGCGGATCCAGAAGCCGGCGCGCGGCAGCGTGGCATCGGGCACCAAAGGTGCGGGTTCGACCGCAGGTGCCGCCGACGCTTCGGCGCCCGGCGATGTGCTCGCGACCGGATCGAACGGCGCACCCGCGACGGCGGCGGCTGGCGCTGCGTTCAGCGCCGCTTCCTCGCGCTTTTTCTGTGCGGTCAGCACGAGGGTGTAGACCACCACGCCGAGTCCGAGGATGCCCAGCACCTTGTAGGCGATGAAGCCGACGACCGGGATCACGTACAGCACCAGCATGATCGCGCCGCCGATGGCCACCGCGATGGCGTAGTCGGCCATCGGGCTGGAGATGCTCGCGAAGCGCGTCAGGCGGCGGCCGAGTGCAGCGAGGATGACTGCCTTGCCAAACAGACCGGCGATGAACAGGCCGATCCAGAAGAAGGGCACCAGCGCGACGCCGACCACCGTGACGAGCAGCACCATCGTCGCCACCGGCGTCAGGATCAGCGTCAGCAGCGACGCCAGCAGCGTGGCGCCCGGACGGGTTTCGATCGTCGTCACACACTTCTCGACGGCGCCGGAGAACATCACCGCCAGCAGCACGTACAGCGTGAGGAAGCCGATGGCGAGACCCCAGGCCCAGCCGAGGCCGGGTTCGAGCGCGAGCGGCCGGCCGAGGAACAGGCAGTGCTTCATCCACGGTCGCAGCCAGTCGAAGTGGATGTCGACCGGCAGCGTCACCTGCTGGGTGCCGCCATGGACATTCGCTGCCGGGTCGCGTTTCAGCGTGCCGCCGACGACGACCACCTCGCCGCTGACGTCGGCCTGCGGGCCGAGTTCGACGTCGCCGAAGATCGCCGCGACGTCGCCCTTCACGCGGCTGTTGACGTAGGTGTCGCCGAAGATGGCGACGGCGCCGTCGCCGACCGGTCCGGTGACGTGCGTGTTGCCGAAGATGGAGACGACCGCCTCGCGCACCGTACCGGCACTGGTCGCGGAGCCGCCGATGGAGATGACGGCATCGACGACCTCGTCCGGGCCGACGTTGGCGTCGGCAAAGCGCAGGATGACGTTGTGGTTCTTGCTGCGCCGCCCGTTGTCCCAATCCCAGTCATGGTCGTGGTCGATACCGGCTCGCGTGCCGGAATCGTCGGACTCGACCGCGGGCGTCTCGGGCGCTTCGACCGGTGCGGGTGAAGG
>NZ_DAINNK010000002.1:0-11844 GCF_036735925.1 Povalibacter sp. | reverse complement strand
GGCCAGCAGTTGCCGGCTGCGATGCCCGAAAGAAAACGACGATGCGATGGGAAAGGCGAGCGTATTCATTTCAGCGATTCGCATAGAGGGTCCGATAGGCGGCAGCGCCGATGCCGAACAGGGCGATGTACGTGACGGCCATCACGGCGATGGCGCCGTAGATCCAGACCGACGGGATGTTGTGAGCGATGAACGAGAAGGCCCCGGCCGTCGCTTTGACGGAAGCGGCGGCCGGCGAGAGATCCGATTCGATGCCGGAAATCGTCGATGCCGAGCGGCCGAACAGCCATTCGGTGGCGCGCACGGCGAGGCTGCCGAGTGCGACGCAGGCGGCCAGGAACAGGATGCGCACGATGGCGGGCCAGTCGCGATAGCTCGACTGCCACCAGGGCCTGGCCGCGCGACGTTCCAGTTCCGCGAACACGCGGGCTTCGAGCGATGCCGGCGCGCGGCGCGGCGGCAGGTCCCGCAGCACGGCGTCCGTGAACTGCTCGAGTGACTGATGGTCGGGTGTGTTGCTCATGGTGTTACGACTGCAACGCTGCGCTGCTGAGTTCGCTGCGGCCGAGGGCTTTCGCCAGGGCGGCGCGCGCGCGATGGATGTCCACTTTCACCTTCGCCAGCGAAACGCTCAGCTTCGCGGCGATTTCCTCATAGGGCATTTCTTCGAAGTGATACAGCACCAGCGGCAGGCGCTGGTGATCGGGCAACTTCTGCAGGGCCTGCTCGATGAGGCCGCGGCGGCTTTCGAGGTCGAGGTCCGCCAGCAGCGTTTCGGGCGCGGCGAATTCGACGTCGGGCGTGTCGTCCTCGGCATCCGCGGCGCGCATCTCCGAGAAGAAGCGCCAGCGTTTGCGATAGCGCGAGGCATGGTTGAGCGACAGGTTGGTCGCAACGGTCTTGAGCCAGCCGCCGGCGGTAGGGCTGGCGCTCAGGTGGGAAAAGTTCTCGAAGGCCTTGAGGAAGACTTCCTGGGCAATGTCTTCGGCCTGCGCGTCGTTGGCGACGATCCGCGCGGCGGTTGAAAAGACCATGTCCTGATAAGCACGCATGAAGCCTGCAAACTCTCCGGAACGCTGCGGATTCCAGCCTGGTTTAGCCACGGTTGAATGTCGTCGTTTATGGCCAGAACCCGGCGCCGGACCGGAAGTTACAGGAACGTGTCGCGGCGGCTCCCCGGCAGATTCTGACCAGCGGGGCGGGGTGGGGTAAACCCCTGCTCAGCAGTCGAAGGGCAGCATCCCCGACAATCCCGGGACCGCATGAACCAGCCACGGGCCCGCCAGCGTCAGAGCCGCGCTGACCAGCAGGATCGACCCGGCCGCCTGCCGCGCCGCCGGTCGGGCCGCCGCCGCCGCCAGACGCGGTGCCCCGAGCGCCGCAGCAAACAGCGCAGGCGCCGTGCCGAGACCGAAAGCCGCCATGATCGCGGCGCCGCGCACCGCATCGAACTGCAGCGATGCCATGACCAGCACCGTGTAGACGAAGCCGCAGGGCATCCATCCCCACAGCGTGCCGAAGGCGAAGGCGCGCGGCAGCGTGGCGACGGGCAGCAGCTTGCGGCCGAGCGGAGCGAGTTTCGACCACCAGCGATGGCCGATGCCGAAACCCGGATCGCGCACGCGGCCCAGCACCACCAGCGCGGCGAACAGCAGGGCAGCGGCGGAGAAGGCGCGCAGTGCGATCCGTATGGACTCGATGTCGAGCAGACGGACGACGCCGCCGAGAACACCGCCGAACAGCAGGCCCGCCAGCGTGTAGGAGGTGACGCGTCCGAGCTGGTAGCCGAACAGCAGCGTCGGTCGCGGCCGGCCGGCGGCGTTCTTCGCTGTCGCCAGGCTCAGCGCCGAGGAAATGCCGCCGCACATGACCACGCAGTGCCCGCTGGCGGCGAGCCCGAGCAGCAATGCAGCGGTCAGGGTGAGGGCGTTCATGGGCGCGGCAGATCGTCGAGCGGCGTGAGCCCCGGTGTGTCCATGTCGTCGAACTGATCGTTGTCGACGGCCCAGAAGAACGCGACCGCAGCACCGATCAGCAGCGCGATGGACAGTGGAATGATGACGAGCAGGACGTTCATGCAGCCTCCGTGCGCAGCAACGCCGCGCTATGGGGCGCGTGCTTCGTTGCGGGCTCGCGACCGATCCGCAGCGCGTTCAGCACGACGCACAACGAACTCAACGACATGCCGATGGCCGCGAGCCACGGCGGTACGAAACCGAGGGCAGCGATCGGCACGGCCGTCAGGTTGTAGACCAGTGCCCAGCGCTGGTTCTGCTGCACGATGGCGAGCGTCTGGCGTGCGAGCGTGCGCGCCGGCGCCAGTGCATCGAAGCGTTCGACGGTGAGCACGATGTCGCTGCTGGCCTGCGCGAGTTCCGCTGCGGTGGAGAGCGATATCGCCACGTCCGCACCGGCGAGAACCGGCGCATCGTTCACGCCATCGCCGACGACGATCACGCGTGCACCCGCGGCGCGCAATGCGGTGAGCCGATCGAGCTTGTCCGACGGCAACTGTCGTGCATGCCATTCCGTGATGCCGAGTTGTGCGGCGACTTTCGTCACCTTGGCTTCGGCGTCGCCGCTGGCGATGAGGACGGTCAATCCCTGCGCCTTCAGTGCGTCGACGGTCGCCCGCGCGTTCGCTCGTAACCGCTCGTCGAGGCGGAAGGCGGCGATCGGGCCGTGATCGTCGGCGAGTACGACGCAGTCGTCATCGATGCCGCCGGCATTGCCGGATAACGCGAAATCAGGACGGCCCAGCCGCAGCGTGCGTCCGGCGATGCAGGCGCTGATGCCCAGGCCGGCATGCGCGATCACATTGCAGTTCTGACCCCTTCCCCCGCTTGCGTGGAGGAGGCTTTGCGGGTGGGAAGGTCGGGATGGGGGTAAACCGCTGGCAGCGGTGCCTGCTTCGCCCCCTCCCTGGCCCTCCCCCGCAAGCGGAGGAGGGGAAAGAGGAGAGTCCCAGGCAGCGGCAATGGCGCGTGCCGAGGGATGACGGCTTTCGCGCGCCAGCGATGCGGCCAGGCACAGCGCTTGTTCGCGCGAGACGCCGAAAGTCTGCACGGCTGCGAGCGCCAGCTGCGGTTCGGTCAACGTACCGGTCTTGTCGAACACCACATGCGTGGCGCCCGCGAGCGCTTCGATCGCATCGGGCTTGACGACCAGTACGCCGCGCCGCGCCAGCACTGCCAGGACGCGAGTGATGGCTGCCGGTACGGCCAGCGCGAATGCGCAGGGACACGAAACCACCAGCACCGCAAGCGACGCTGCAAAGGCACGCGAAGGATCGAAGAAACTCCATGCCGCGGCGGTGAGTGCGGTCACGGCGAGGATGCGCGCGACCAGCCGCGCCGCAGCGCGTTCACCAGCGCGTGCGAGCCGCGGACGCTGCGTCCGTGCGCGTTCCACCAGCGCGGCGATGCCGGCGAGTGTCGTATCGGCACCGACCCGCGCAACGCGCAGATCGACCGGGCCATCGATCAGCAGGCTGCCTGCAATCAGCATCGCGCCGCGTTGGCGGACGACCGGCAGCGATTCGCCGCTCAGCAGCGATTCGTCGACCCGGCAGCGTTCGTCCAGCAGCGTGCCGTCGGCAGGTACGATGCCGCCATCGACGACGTGCACGACATCGTCGACCCGCAGTTCGTGAATGCCGACGCGTTCCAGCGCGGCATCGGCGCGCCGACGTTCCGCGAACGGTGGAGTGAGTCGGGCGAGCGCGTCCGTCAGATCGCCGGCGCGATGCCGTGCGCGCATTTCGATGTAGCGGCCGGTGAGCAGGAAGAACACGAACATCGATACCGAATCGAAGTACACGTGCACGCCGCCCTGCAGCGCCTCGATCAGGCTGGCCGCATAGATGATAGCGATGGCGGCGGCCACCGGCACGTCCATGCCGAGCTGGCGCGCGGCGAGCGAGCGCGTCGCTCCGGCGAAGAAGGGGCGCGCCGAATAGAAGACCACCGGCGTCGCGACGAGAAAACCGAGCCAGCGAAACAGTTCGTGCGTGCCGGCCGCCGTATCGTCGCCGCCGAAGTAGAGGACGGCGGCGTACATCATGGACTGCATGCTGCCGAATCCGGCCACCAGCAGGCGTTTCATGGCCGCGCGCGATTCGCGCCGGCGTACGTCGTCCAGTGCCCGCGCATCCAGCGGCTGGGCGCGATAACCGGTTCGTGCGAGATGGTCGAGGATCTGCGGCAGTCCGATGCGTGCGTCGTTCCAGACCACGCGAGCCCGCTGTGCAACGGCGTTGACCTGCACCGACATCATGCCGGGGAGACCGCCCAGCGCGCGTTCGATCAGCCACACGCAGGCCGAGCAGCGTATGCCTTCGACCAGCAGCATGGTTTCGCGACGGCCGTCGCCGAGATCGCGCACGACATGACGGGCGATCTCGGCGCGCTGCCAGTCAGCCGTGCTGGCGGCGACTTCGGGCCGCGGCGCCGACTGGGTACGCAGACGGTAGTAGTCGCCGAGGCCGATCTGCTGGATCCACTCCGCAGCGGCGCGACATCCCTGGCAGCACATCGTGCGTGTCTCGCCGCCGATGCGCGTGTGTATGACGACGTCTGCGGGCACCGGTTCGCCGCAATGCCAGCAGGCGTTGTCGCGGATCGTCATGACGAAGCGGGATCGCGTGTCGTCGGCATCTTCAGCAGCCGCTCGCTGCCGACCGGCATCGGTTCGTCGGAATACTGCGACGCCAGCACGATCATGCCGATGCAGCCGGCGAGCGAGGCGCCGAACAGCACGATGCCGAGCCACAGCACCGGCACGCGATACCAGCGCATCGATTTGTTCATGTCGATCCCTGCGAGTGCAACCACGCAGCGATCATGCGCACCTGTTCCTCGCCGAGTCGATGACGCCACGCGGGCATCACGCCGCTGCGGCCGTGCTCGATGCTGGCGGCGACGCTGGCGAAGTCGTTGCCGTAGAGCCAGACGCTGTCCGTGAGATTCGGCGCGCCCAGCGCAGGATTGCCGCGGCCGTCGGCGCCATGACACGCCACGCAGATCGCTTCGTAGCGCGTCTTGCCGGCGGCGACCCAGTCGGCCGGCGCTTTCACTCCGCTCAGGCTCAGCACGTAGGAGGCGACCTCCTTCACTCCTTCATGGCCGAGCGCCGGACCCCACGGCGGCATGGCGCCGGTGCGGCCATCGAGAACGCTGGCCATCAGCGTGCCTTCGCCGTACAGCCAGTCGTCGTCGACCAGGTTCGGCGCGCCGATCGACGGATTGCCGAGTGCGCGCGTGCCATGACATGCCGCACAGTTGTCGAGGAACAGTCGTTCGCCGAGCGCGCGTGCATTGTCGTTGCGCGCGAGTTCCTCGACGCTCAGCGAACTCAGCGGCTGCAGCGTCGCTGCGAGCTTCGCATCGTTGACCTGCGTGTCCTGCAGCCACTCGCTGGCCGACGTCCAGCCGAGTCGCCCCTGGTAGCTGCCGAATCCCGGATACAGCGCCAGGTACGCGAAGCCGACGATGAACATGCCCGCCGAGAACAGCACCCACCACAGCGGCAATCTGCGCACGCCCTCGCGCAATACGCCGTGTGCCCAGACGTGGCCGGTCGTGCCATCGGAGCGGGTCGGAATCTTGAGGCGCTGCGCCCACACGAACAGGAACAGCGTGATGCCGAGGTTCAGCACCACCAGGAACATGACCCAGCCGGACCAGAAGCGGCTCATCGTGATTCATCCTCATCATGCATGGGCAGGTGCGCCAATGCGTCGAAGTTCTTGCGGTGATGGGGCAACCACGCCCAGACCCAGATGCCGATGAACGTCAGCGTGAGCACGACGATGAACACGCCGATGACGTGACCCCACAGCTCATTCATGGCCGGCTTCCTTCGCTGCGACGTTGTACACGCCGAGTCCCTGCAGGTAGGCGACGAGCGCGTCGAGTTCGGTCTTGTCCTTGACCGCTGCCGGCGCGGCGGCGATCTCCTCGTCGCTGTACGGATCGCCGAGGAACTTCAGCACGCGCATGCGGGCCTGGATGTCTTCGCCGTCGAGTTCGCGTTCGGCGAGCCATGGGTAGTTCGGCATGTTCGATTCGGGCACGACCTGGCGCGGCGTCAGCAGGTGCAGTCGATGCCAGTCGTCCGAGTACTTGCCGCCGATACGCGCGAGATCGGGGCCGGTGCGTTTCGAGCCCCACTGGAACGGACGGTCGTACACCGATTCGCTCGCGGCGGAGTAGTCGCCGTAGCGCTGCGTTTCGAAACGCAGCGTGCGCACCATCTGCGAGTGACAGGCGTAGCAGCCTTCGCGCACGTAGACGTCCTTGCCGGCGAGCCGCAGCGGATCGTAGGGCTTGAAGCCCGGCGCCGGCTCGACGGTGTGCGCCTTGATGAACAGCGGCGTGATTTCGGCGAGGCCGCCGATCGACACCATGAGGGCGATCAGCGCGCCGAGCAGGCCGGCGTTCTTCTCGATCTTTTCCAGGTACTTGTACTGCAGCGGCATGATGGCTTACCCACGGGCCGGCAGCGGCGCCGGCACCTGGTCTTCGACGGGTTCGGGAATTTCTTCGGGGATCGGCACCAGGATCGGCTTGATCTTGTTGGCGCGCGCAGCGGCGGCCGTGTGCCAGAGGTTCCACGCCATCACCACCATGCCGCCGAGCACCAGCAGGCCGCCCAGGAACCGGATCGCGTAGTACGGCTTCACGGCGATGAGGCTGGCGAGGAAGCTGTAGGTCAGCGAGCCATCGGGATTGGTGGCGCGCCACATCACGCCTTCGGTGACACCGGCCGCCCACATCGCGAGCACGTACAGCACGAGGCCGGTGGTGTGCATCCAGAAGTGCAGTTCCATCGCCTTGCGCGAATGCATCGCCGGGCGATCGAGCGCCCGCGGCGCCATCGCATACAGCGAGCCCATCGTGATCATCGCCACCCAGCCGATGGCGCCCGAGTGCACGTGGGCGACGGTCCAGTCGGTGTAGTGCGAGATCGAATTGACCGACTTGATCGCCAGCATCGAGCCTTCGAAGGTCGACGCGGCGTAGAACACCAGCGACAGCACCATGAACTTGGCGGCCGGATCGGTCTTGAGCTTGTCCCACGATCCATTGAACGTGAGCAGGCCGTTGGCGGCCGAGCCGAGACTCGGCATCAGGAGGATCAGCGAGAACGCCATGCCGACCGACTGCACCCAGTCGGGCAGCGCGCTGTAGAGCAGGTGATGCGAACCCGCCCACATGTACACGGAGATCAGCGCCCAGAAATTCACGATCGAGAAGCGATAGCTCCACAACGGCTGCTGGGCCTGGCGCGGCACGAAGTAGTACATCATTCCGAGGAAGCCGGCCGTGAGGAAGAACGCCACCGCGTTATGGCCGTACCACCATTGCACCATCGCATCGACCACGCCCGAGTAGATCGGATAGGACTTGGTCAGCGACACCGGCACCGCCAGATTGTTGACGACGTGCAGCAGGCCGACCGCGATGATGAACGCGCCGTAGTACCAGTTGGCGACATAGATGTGACGGATGCGTCGGCGTGCCAAGGTCGCGAAGAACACCACGCCGAACGAGACCCACACGACTGCGACCAGCAGATCGATGAACCATTCGGGTTCGGCGTATTCCTTGGACTGCGTGATGCCGAACGGCATCGTCGCCATGGCGAGGAAGCAGGCGAGCTGCCAGCCCCAGAACGTGAACATCGCGAGCTTGCCGAGTGCCAGGCGCGTGTGGCCGGTGCGCTGCACCACGTAGTAGCAGGTGCCCATCAACGCCGAGCCGCCGAAGGCGAAGATCACGCCGAAGGTGTGATTGGCGCGGATGCGGCTGAACGTCAGCCACGACACATCGAAGTTGAGCGCCGGCCATGCAAGCTGCGCGGCGGCGAGTACTCCGATGAACATCCCGACGATGCCCCAGACGGCGGCACCCAGCAGGAACAGGCGAACGATGTGATCGTTGTACGTTTCCGATTTCGGCATGGCTTCGAAGTGTTTTTGCGCGGCAGCAGCAAGGTACCGCGCGCACGCGCGGCGCCCATTAAGGAAAGTCCGAGAATTGCTGCGGGTAAGCACGCAGAAGCGCGTGCTGCAGGTCACACCTGCGGGTCAGGCTTGCAGGTCAGGCTGCAGGTCAGGCTGTAGGTCAGGCTGTAGGTCAGGCTTCAGCCTGACTCCTTGAATCCCAAAGGCCGGCTGAAGCCGGCCCCACAGGAAGAAAAATCAGGTGTTCTCGCCCGTCAGCATCATGTGCATCTTCACCAGATGTGCGATGGACCGCGCGCCCATCTTTTCCATGACGTTGGCGCGATGGATTTCCACGGTGCGTTCGCTCAGTCCCAGGTCGATGGCGATGACCTTGTTGGCGCGGCCGTCGACGACGAGCTTGATGACGTCCTGCTCGCGCGGCGTCAGCGATTCGAAGCGGCGGCGGATGTCGGCGTGGCGTTCGATCAGTTCGCGGTTTTCGGCATCGAGCTTCAGCGCGGCGTTGATGCGGTCGATCAGATCCTGATCGCGGAACGGCTTCTGCAGAAAATCGAAAGCGCCGTGCTTCATCGCCTGCACGGCCATCGGCACGTCGCCATGCCCGGTGATCATGATGACGGGCAGCATCGAGCCGCGGCTGTTGAGCTGCTGCTGCACTTCCAGGCCGCTCATTTCCGGCATGCGAATGTCCAGGATCAGGCAGCCGGGACGCGCCGGATCGAACTGCTTCAGGAACTCCGTGGGGCGCGCATACGCGGCCGTCGCATGACCGATGGTGCTCAGGAGCGCTTCGATGGCGCGGCGCATGCCGTCATCGTCATCCACCACGCAGATGAGCGGTCCGTTCTTCTTGTCGACTTTCATGGACGAAGAATCGCAGATCTGCAGCGGACAGAAAACCCGGGCGCGTTTTCTACGGAGCGGCGGGGGCCGGCAGACGGATCCAGAAGCGCGTGCCGCCGGCGGGAACATCGTCGAAGCCGATCGTTCCCTCGTGCGCCTCGACGATGGCCCGGCTCGATGCGAGGCCCAGCCCGGTGCCGGAGGTCTTGGTCGTGAAGAACGGGCGGAAGATCTGTTCGCGGGCGGTGGCAGGTATGCCGGGGCCGGAGTCGGTGACCGATATTTCGATGCCGTAACGGGTCGATGTCACGTCGATGTCGACGCTGGCCCGTGGCTTGCCGCCGCCGAGGCTCGCCGCCTCGATGGCGTTCTGCGCCAGCGTGAAGATGACGTGCTGGATGCGCAGGGCATCGATCTCGATGCAGGGCAGTCCATGCGCGACATGCAGATCGAGCTGCACCCCGGTGCGCGTGGCGAGCGTGTCGAGCAGGGGAAACAGCTCGTAGATCAGATCGCCGATGGCGTGGGGCGTCTTCTGCCGCGCCTCGCGATTCACCAGCAGGCGCATGCGGCGGATGCCTTCGGCCGCGGTCATGGCCTGCGCGCTGATCTGCTGCAGCACGTCGATGGCCTGCGGCAGCATGGGATCGGCGCGATCGAGCATGCGCTGGCCCGCCTGCGCGAACGTGGTGATGGCGCCCAGCGGCTGGTTGATCTCATGCGCCATGCCGCTCGCCATTTCCTCGAGTGCTGAGGCGCGCGTGATTTCCAGCAGGCGTTCGAACATCGGCCTGGCGACGTTGTCCCCGCGGCGGACGGGGAGGGGTAACCGGTTCATGCGTTGGTCCATGGGCGCAGAATGATTGAGGGATTAGCCTGCCGGAGGGCGCACGGACGGCACACCGCGAGATCCCCTCATCCGGTTGCGCCTGCCCCTTAATGCGCAGACGGCGACCGCAGCGTCGCCATGCAACAATGTATGTCATGAATCCAGCCGATGAAATCACCCGGCAGCTGCTGCGCTATTCGCCGGACGCCATGATCGTGGTCGATGCCGGCGGCGTCATCCGTTTTGCCAACGAGACGGTGCGCGACCTGCTGGGATACGAGCCGGCGGATCTCATCGGCAAGTCGATCGAGACGGTCGTGCCCGAGCGCCTGCGCGACCGGCATCGCACGCACGTGGCGGGCTACATGCGGGCGCCGCGCAATCGCGAGATGGGGGTGAGCATCGCCGACCTCGCCGCGTTGCGGGCGGACGGTACCGAGTTTCCTGCGGCCATTCGTCTGGCGCATTTTCACGTCGGCACCGAACCGTTCGTCGCAGCCGCGATCCGCGACATGACGGACCGCCGTCGCATCAACGAGGCGCTGGTCTCGGCGCGCGAGGAGGCCGATCGCGCCAATCGCGCCAAGAGCCGCTTCCTCGCCTCCGCCAGTCACGATCTGCGGCAGCCGTTGCAGACGGTGCGGCTCCTGAACGCCTCGATGCTGCGCATGGTCAGCGATCCCGACGTGGGGGCATTGCTGAAGCGTCAGGAGCAGGCGATCGACAGCATGACGCGCCTGCTGAACGGCCTGCTCGATGTCAGCCGGCTGGAGTCGGGTGCCATCGATCCGCAACTCGGCGATGTGCGTCTGGAACAGGTGCTGAACGAACTGCGCGCGCAGTTCGAGCCGCTGGTGCGTGCGCGCGGACTGTCGCTGCAGGTGACGACGGCGGATGTCGTGCTGCACACGGATCGCACGCTGTTCACGCAGCTGCTGGAGAACCTGCTCGGCAATGCCGTGAAATACACCGACAGCGGCAACATCGCACTCACCTGTGAACTGACCGCCGAAGCGCTGCACATCGATATCGAAGACACCGGCATCGGTATCCCGCAGGACAAGATCGAACATATTTTCGACGAGTACTACCAGGTCGATTCCAGCGGCACCCGCCGCGCCGGCGTCGGGCTGGGGCTGGCGATCGTTCGCGAAGTGTCGCGCCTGCTCGGCTATGCGGCGGAAGTGAAATCGCAGGTCGGCGTCGGCACCTGGGTTCGCATCACCATTCCCCGCATCCATCTGGCGATGCGCGACGCGGTCGTCGATACGCAGGTCGCGGTTCGTTCGGCGCGCCGGCCTGGACGCACGCGTCTGGTCCTCATCGAGGACAACGAGGGCGTGCGGGTGGCCACGCAGCTCTTCCTGCAGCTCGAAGGCTACGAGGTGACGACCGCGGGATCGGCGCGCGAGGCGCAGCGGCTGGTGGAATCGCTGCAGGGCGATGAACTGATGATCGTCGACTACCACCTCGACGGCGGTCAGACCGGGCTGGAACTCGTGCATGCGGCGCGGCAGCGCCAGGGCACCGACATTCCGGCCGTCGTGCTGAGCGGCGATCTGCCGTCGGTGATGCGGGTACTGAAATCCCCGATTCCGCGCTGCCGCTTTCTCAGCAAGCCCGTCGATACCGAGGCGTTGCTGCAGGCGATTGCGGAGCTGGCGCCGTGAGTCTGGTCTTGTGTCTTTCTTACTGTGGGGCCGGCTTTAGCCGGCCTCCGAGTCAGGCTGAAGCCTGACCCACAGGAAGAATCGCATTTGGCAAGTCTTGTTGCCCGGGAAGGCGTTCTGCATAGTTCGCGTCCCTCGCAACGACCGTGCCGACTGACGCTTCATGCTGCCGCCCATCGAATCGCGCATCGCCGCCGAACTCTCCGTCAAACCCGTCCAGGTGGCCGCCGCCGTCGCGCTGATCGACGAAGGCGCGACCGTGCCGTTCATCGCGCGCTACCGCAAGGAAGCGACCGGTGGACTCGACGACGCGCAGCTGCGCACGCTGAATGAGCGCCTGACCTACCTGCGCGAACTGGAAGAGCGGCGGGCCACGATCCTGAAGAGCATCGACGAACAGAAGAAGCTGACGCCGGAACTGCGGGCGAGCATCGAAGCGGCCGACAGCAAGCAGCGCCTGGAAGATCTCTACCTGCCGTACAAGCCGAAGCGGCGCACCAAGGCGCAGATCGCGCGCGAGGCGGGGCTCGAGC